>NZ_QKVN01000002.1:0-161771 GCF_003231195.1 Acinetobacter sp. WCHAc060042 | reverse complement strand
TCTACCGTCAGACAAAGACGTGTTCTTACATTCTGAAAATGGTTTATTGGCTTTTGGTCCACCGCCAGCCGCAGGTCAAGAAGACCCTGAACTGATCAACGCAGGGAAAGAGTATGTGACCATGCTGCAAGGCGGTGCCTTTTTCCATCATGGGGATTCTTTTGCCATGATGCGTGGTGGTCACTTAGATATTGCAGTACTAGGTGCCTTTCAAGTGGCAGCCAATGGTGACTTGGCCAATTGGCATACGGGTGCACCCGATGCGATTCCTGCGGTCGGCGGAGCAATGGACTTAGCTGTCGGTGCCAAGAAAGTGTTTATTACCACCGACCATGTGACCAAACAAGGTGAACCGAAGATCGTGGCTGAACTGAGCTATCCCGCAACAGGTTTGAAGTGTGTAGACCGTATTTATACCGACCTGTGTGTGATTGATGTCACCGCAGAAGGTTTAAAAGTGATTGAGAAAGTCGACGGTTTAAGCTTTGCAGAATTGCAGGCCATGACGGGTGCAACTTTAGTGGATGCGACTCAACAGAATTAATGATTTGAATCCCCCTAAATCCCCCTTTGATAAAGGGGGACTTCCATCTTTCTAATTTTGGGAAGTTCCCCCTATTTAAAAAATAGGGGAACTCCTCCCTTTAATAAAGGGAGGTTGGGAGGGATTTTAGATAAAGGGAAAATGAAATATGAAAAACGCTTACATCATTGATGCCATCCGTACCCCATTCGGACGTTATGCAGGTGGTTTAGCCCCAGTCCGTGCCGATGACTTGGGTGCAGTGCCAATTCAAGCCTTGATGCAACGCAATCCAAGTGTAGATTGGACCCAAGTCGATGACGTGATCTACGGCTGCGCCAACCAAGCGGGTGAAGACAACCGTAATGTGGGTCGTATGTCGGCATTACTTGCTGGCTTACCGGTTGAAGTTCCTGCCACGACTGTGAATCGCTTATGTGGCTCATCACTTGATGCGATTGCCATGGCAGCCCGTGCCATTAAAGCAGGTGAAGCCAACCTGATCATTGCAGGTGGTGTGGAAAGTATGTCTCGTGCACCCTTTGTCATGGGTAAATCGGAAACCGCCTATGGCCGTAGCCAAAAGATTGAAGACACTACTATGGGCTGGCGTTTTATCAATCCTAAGCTGAAAGCGATGTATGGTGTAGACACCATGCCGCAGACCGCGGAGAACGTGGCACAACAATTTAATATTGATCGTGCAGATCAGGACCAGTTTGCCTTGGCGAGTCAACAGCGCACCGCAACCGCGCAAGCTCAAGGCTTTTTTAAACATGAAATCATCCCTGTGAATATTGCACAGCGTAAGGGTGATCCGATTGTGGTCGACACGGATGAGCATCCACGTGCATCGACCACCTTAGCAGCTTTGGCAAAACTCAAGCCAGTCGTGACAGCAGAAGGCACCGTCACTGCGGGGAATGCATCAGGCATCAATGACGGTGCGGCTGCTGTACTGATTGCTTCGGAACAAGCGGTTGAGCTGTACCAACTTAAACCACGTGCCAAGATCATTGCATCTACGGCTGTGGGGGTAGAACCACGCATCATGGGCTTTGCACCTGCGCCTGCCATCAAGAAGCTCCTCAAACAAGCCCATCTGACATTAGAACAGATGGATGTGATTGAACTAAATGAAGCCTTTGCAGCACAAGCACTAGCGGTCACGCGTGATCTTGGTTTAGCAGATGACACCACTCAAGTGAATCCAAACGGTGGCGCAATTGCCATCGGCCATCCACTCGGTGCATCGGGCGCACGTTTAGTCACCACAGCTTTAAACCAGTTAGAACAAACGGGTGGAACCTATGCCTTGTGTTCGATGTGTATTGGTGTCGGTCAAGGCATTGCAATGATTATTCAGCGCGTTTAACCCTCCTTCTGATCTGACGTGGTGTTTCTACTCATAACACTTATTGCTGATAACAACAGTAGAAACACTGAAAATTTTTAATGAATTAAGGAAGAACTTATGCCAAGTTTTACTTCAAATAATGCCGAAATTCACTATCAGACCTTTGGTGATTCAAAAAATCCTGCGCTTGTTTTTTCAAACTCACTGGGTACAAACTTCAACATGTGGAAACCACAAATCAATTTTTTCCAGAAAAATTATTTCGTGATTTGCTATGACACTCGTGGGCATGGCCAGTCTTCTGCACCTCAAGGACCTTATGATATTGAACTACTTGGTCTAGACTTGATCCATTTACTCGACCACCTGAACATCGAAAAAGCCATATTTTGCGGCATTTCTATGGGCGGTCTCACAGGTCAATGGTTAGCTATTCATAAACCTGAACGTTTCCACCGTGCCATTGTATGCAATACTTCCGCAAAAATTGGCAGTGAACAGGCTTGGAATGAGCGAGCATCTCTCGTTCGTAGCCAAGGTTTAGAACCGATTGCATCAACGGCCGCGAGCCGTTGGTTTACCGAACCCTTTATCCAAAGCAACGCAGCAACAGTAGCAGCGCTTTCAAACGACTTAGGTGCTGGCAGCCCAGAAGGTTATGCGAGTTGCTGTGAAGCTTTGGCTAAAGCGGATTTACGTGAAAAACTCGAAAGTATTCGAGTACCTCTACTTGTGATTGCAGGTAGTAAAGACCCTGTGACTACAATCGCCGATGCTCAATACATGGTCAATCATGTACGTAGTAGTGCTTTATTTGAAATAGATGCATCACATATCTCAAATATTGAACAGCCCAAAATTTTCAATCAGGTCATCTTGGATTTTATTGCCTAATCGTTTTACCTGATAAAAAAACAGCTCATTGCGGGCTGTTTTTTATATTTCTGTCGTCAGAGAATTAAAAACTGCATATAAAACAACCATAAATACTTATGTATTTTAGACCTTTTCCGACTCTATCGTACTTATTGCCAATACCCAACCTGCACTACTCTGCTACTTTTGTCATGATCAAGAACGCTCTCGTGAACAAAATAGCCAATCATGGCGTGATTGAACCAATCTTTGGATCAAAAAACCATATGAAATGACTGTATTTTTTTTACCCAAAACCAAGTATTCAGACATACAAGCTACAATTCACTCACAACTAAACATAGGCAAAAAAAACAAGTCGAAAACTAATGAAATAACTATAGCTTTAGGCTTGGCCACATCCCGCCTAGGATAATTCCATTATTTTCATAACATGTAACTGTCAGAATACATCCGTCAATAAAATAAAGCATTTCTAAATATTGATGTAACAAACTTATGTTTTATTTAAAGAAAGTGATGTTATATTTCTATTCACTTTAGAAAATATGCTGCTTTAGAAAGACTTTGATATCTGATTTATTCGAGCCTGCGCGATAAAGCGGTTTGATGGCCAAGTCAGCAGATACAAACACTTTCAGACAGTACTGTTATTTTGATATACAGTGTTAGCACTTAAAAATCGGTTAAGATACTGTAATAAATTTCAGCGTGATCAACAGAATCATACTGTTATTCGTATGGGTAGCTACGTCATTTACATGCTGTAAACCTAAAACAAAAATGCAGTTTTTGGTCAATTTAACTTACAATGTAAAAAAGAGTAATCATTCGAAAATTTGTAATCTTTTAACATTGCCAATTCCTAGCAAAATTTACATTATATTGTCGAAGTTTGGCACTAAGCATCTACGTCAATTCAAACAAACTATAAAAAAAATGTAGAACTTTATGCCATAATACGCAAACTTTGCAGCCATCTTGCAAAGAATTATTGCAACTTATAAATGGAGCAAGCTAAATGAGTTCGACCATTTTGGTTATTCATGGACCGAATCTAAATTTGCTAGGAATGCGTGAACCAGAAGTTTATGGCTCTCTAACGCTGAAAGACATCAACCAACAACTCATCGCCCAAGCTAAACATGCTTCCATTTCTCTCGACACTTTCCAAAGTAATTGGGAAGGTGCCATTGTCGACCGTATTCATCAAGCCCAAGCGGATGGCGTGCAATTTATTATTATCAATCCTGCTGCGCTCACCCACACTTCCGTGGCAATTCGTGATGCGCTACTTGGTGTAGCCATTCCATTTATTGAAGTTCATTTATCAAATGTTCATGCGCGCGAAGCGTTTAGACATCATTCATATTTATCAGATAAAGCCATTGGCGTGATTTGTGGCTTAGGCGCTCAAGGTTATAGCGCTGCGCTCAATTACGCTCTCAACAAAATTCAATCCTCTACGCAATCATAATTAGGAATACTGTCACATGGATATTCGTAAAATCAAGAAACTCATCGACCTGATGATTGAATCTGACTTACAAGCGATTGAAGTTAAAGAAGGCGATCAATCTATTGCTCTTACTCGTCGCAGTCCAGTTGTTGCAGCTGGTGCTCCTGTTGCTATGGCTGCTCCTGTTGCCCAAGCTCCAGCAGCAAAAACACCACGTGGTGCTGTAGAAACTTCTCCAATGGTTGGTGTGTTCTATGCTGCTCCTAGCCCAGGTGAAGCGCCATTTGTTAAAGTCGGTCAAACAATCACGGCTGGTGAAACACTTGGTATTATCGAAGCAATGAAAATCATGAACCCGATTGAAGCAACGCAAAGCGGTGTAGTTGAAGAAATTTTAGTGAAAAACGGCGAAGTGATCCAATTCGGTCAACCATTATTCCGCTACCGCGCGTAATAGACGGGGACTCATAATGTTGCAAAAAGTTTTAATTGCAAACCGTGGTGAAATTGCCCTGCGCATCACCCGTGCCTGCAAAACTTTAGGGATTAAGACTGTAGGGATCTATTCAGATGCTGACAAAGACTTAATGCACCTACGTTTTGTAGATGAAGCAGTATGTATTGGACCGGGTGCAAGCAGTGAAAGCTACTTGAATATTCCTGCCATTATTACAGCAGCTGAAATTTCAGGTGCAGATGCCATTCACCCAGGCTATGGCTTCTTATCAGAAAATGCTGAATTTGCTGAAATTGTAGAAAACTCAGGTTTCATTTTTATTGGACCACGCCCTGAACACATCCGTTTGATGGGTAACAAAGTTTCTGCCATTACCGCAATGCGTAAAGCAGGTGTTCCAACCGTACCGGGATCTGCAAATGCAGTTACACCTCAAAATGCGTTAGCAGAAGCCAAAGAAATTGGTTTCCCATTGATCGTGAAAGCTGCTTCTGGTGGTGGTGGTCGTGGTATGCGTATTGTAGAACGTGTCGACACCCTACTTGAATCTGTTCAAGCTGCACAGCGTGATGCTGAAATGTGGTTTGGCGATGACACGGTGTATATGGAACGTTTCCTGCAAACACCTCGTCACGTTGAAGTTCAAGTTCTTGCTGACGGTAATGGTCACGCGATTCACCTCTATGACCGCGACTGCTCTTTACAGCGCCGCCATCAGAAAGTGTTAGAAGAAGCGCCAGCGCCAAACTTACCTGAACAAGCACGTGCTGACATTTTAGAAGCTTGCGTAAATGCTTGTAAATTAATGCAATACCGTGGTGCAGGTACCTTTGAGTTCTTGTTTGAAGATGGTGAATTCTTCTTTATTGAGATGAATACACGTGTTCAAGTTGAGCACCCTGTAACTGAAATGGTGACAGGTATCGACATTATTGAACAACAGCTCCGCATTGCTGGTGGTTTGGGTCTTGAAATTGAACAAGATCAAGTTGAAGTCAAAGGCCATGCGATTGAATGTCGTATCAATGCTGAAGATCCAACGACCTTCTTACCTTCACCAGGTAAAATTGAGAATTTTTATGTACCAGGTGGTGCAGGTATTCGTCTTGATTCACATATCTATCAAGGCTATAGCATTCCACCTTATTATGACTCGATGATTGCGAAGCTGATCGCACACGGTAAGGATCGTAAAACATCTCTTGCACGTATGCGCCAAGCACTTGATGAAATGATTTTGACTGGAATTAAAACCAATATTCCATTGCACAAAGATTTGATTCTTCAAGATAAAAAGTTCTGCGAACAAGCGATGGATATTCACTATCTTGAAAAACACTTGTTAAAGCAAATTGAAGGTCATCAAGATAAAGACTAATCTAAAGAGTTGATTAGTCTTTCTAAAAAAAACCGCGATTAATCGCGGTTTTTTTATAGACGATACAAATACTTAAGGCAAAACACGGCGTAGTGTTGCAAAGCACTGCTGACCTTTATCATTGGCACAGAAGTTAATGGTTGATGGGCTTTTCCATTTCACAAAGTATTGAGACATTTCACCAGATTGATCTTCTTTTAAGCCAGAACAATCGACTTCATTATTATCATACTTCACTTGCAAAATGAGTGCGGGCAACTGAACATTTTGATCGTTTGACGGTTGATAGTCGTAAATTCCTGTAGACCATTCCTCGCCACTTTTGATCACGACATCGCTATTACTTTTAAAATTATAGTATTCAACGCATTTCCTGTTGTTTGGTAGCTCCATTCCCCACAAACCCACGATTTCTGGGCGAGTCATCACGCGAATATTATTTTGATTTGATGCTTGAGTGACCTCAGTCTGATTTGGCGTATTTGCCATAACTACTGATGTAGTTAACATGAATAACATGCCGAGTAATGTTTTTTTCATACAAGCCATAATGTTTTTTAGCGTCGTACTAAATTAGCATATTTTCATGCAAAACATCATTTTATAACCATTTCATAACAATCTATTTTCTGCTACACATCGGAAGCTTTATTTAACAAAATGATGTAGTGATTGGATTTATCTGCTTTGAAACGCAATAAAAAGGACTGCCCTAGCAATCCTTTCATTTAGGAATATTTGAGTTTAAGCAACAGGGGCTAACGTAAACAGTACCTGACCTGTTTTGACCGTTTGTCCTTTTTCAATAGTAATGGACTCAACACGCATACGTTCTGGGGCAATAATTGGAATTTCAATTTTCATAGCTTCAATCACAGCTAATGTCGCTCCTTCTTCTACCACATCTCCAGAATTACACTCAATTTTCCAAATAGAACCCGGCATGTGCGACTCTACTGCACAGCCACCTTCAGGAATCTGAATTTCACTGTCATCTAAAACCGCATCTAGACTTTCAGAAACATATTCAACCAAACCTGCTGCATGCCAACGACGGCGTTCCTCATCAAAGTTCGCTTGCTGTACTGCTTTAAAACTTGAAATGGATGCTGCATTTTCAATGAGGAAATCATTATATTCTTTTAGATTTAAAACCCCATCTTCCACACACAGCTTTAAGCGCCCTGCTTTAAAGTCTTCCCGCATTTGCATCAATTCTGTTTCAGATACTTCATAAAATTTAATTTGATCAAAGAAGCGCAGTAACCATGGCTTATCCTGTTCAAAGTCTGGATTTTTGCGGTAACGACTCCACATTTGGGTGGTACGCCCAACAAACTGATAACCGCCAGGGCCTTCCATGCCATAGACACACATATACGCTCCACCGATGCCGACTGCATTTTCAGGTGTCCATGTACGTGCAGGATTATATTTGGTGGTCACTAAACGATGGCGTGGATCCAGTGGCGTTGCCACAGGTGCCCCCAAGTACACATCTCCCAAGCCCATGACCAAATAATTGGTACTATACACAACGTCCTTTACCGCTTGTTTTGACTCTAGTCCATTGATGCGGCGGATAAATTCAATATTGTCTGGACACCACGGCGCATCTGGACGTACCGTTTGCATATAGCGCTCAGTTGCCAGCTGGGTTTGCGAGTCTTCCCAAGCCAAAGGTAAATAGACTGTACGCGACGGCACTTCCATTGCGGTCACGTCAGGCAATTCACTTTCTGCTTGCTGTAATAATGCCAACAAATGCTTTTGATCTAGCACCAATGAATTAAAATGAATTTGTAGCGAACGAATTCCTGGGGTTAAATCAATAATCCCTTCGATACTTTGGTCTTTGACCCATTGCATTAAAGCGTGAATACGGAAACGTAAATTGAGGTCTAAAACCAACTCTCCGTATTCAACCAATAAATAACTGTTCCCTGCGGGGCGATAAGTCACATCAGGTGCAGCGTTCACACCTTTTAGAGTCGCCAAAACTGCATCTGAGAGTGTGTCCATTTCAGCATGCAAGCTTGGGGAAAAATCTACATTTTCAGTCGTATCCGCTTTTAACGCGGCATGATATTTTTGATTCAATACTTGTGCTTGATCATAAGAAATTGGGATAAATTTAACTTTATCCCCCGCTTTAAGCTGACCAATTTTCCATAGTTCTGAACTAACCACCACCGCTGGGCAAACGAAACCGCCTAAGCTTGGACCATCGGGCCCTAAAATAATCGGCATATCTCCAGTGAAGTCAATCGCGCCAATGGCATAAGCATTATCATGAATATTCGAAGGATGTAGTCCTGCCTCACCACCATCGGTACGTGCCCATTCAGGTTTTTCACCGACTAAGCGGATGCCTGTACGACTTGAGTTAAAGTGAATTTCAAATTCTTGCTCAAAGAAGCGCTCAATATCGCGTTTAGTGAAAAAGTCGGACGCACCATGCGGTCCATACATCACCGCGATGTTCCACGCATTGCTAAAGCTTGGTACCTGTGCTGCGCCGAGTGCAACAGTTTCTGCGGAGGTATAAGCCGTAATGGGCAACATATCTCCAATGAGTAAATTGCGTCCTGCGTGACCACCAAACTGACCTAAAGTAAAAGTCGCTTGCGAGCCTAAGTAGGCGGGTACATTAAACCCGCCTTTAATGCCAATATAACTGCGACAACCTGTGGTAATTTTACCCGTTTTAAGGATTTGCCCTTTTTTAACATTAAGGGTCTGCCACATGGCAACGTCGACACCATCCAATGTCGCAAGCATCTCACCACCCGTAATCACGATTTGGCTGTCACAGTGAAACTTTAAAGTTGGGCCTTGTAATGTACATTCTAGCCCTGCGGTATTAAATGGATTCCCCAATAGTTGATTGGCTATATTTAAAGATAAAGGATCAATCGCACCCGATGGTGGTACTCCAACATCCCAGTAACCCAAACGACCATTGACGTCTTGTATTGAGGTTTGAATACCGGACTGTAACACCTCAATTTTTTGGGTTTTCCACTCAAATGTATTTAAAAATCGTGTGGTCTGTGTCCCTGTTTTAAACACTTCACAGTCAATAATATTTTGTAAATACTCAAGATTGGTTTCAATTCCTGCCACTGAGGTTTTTGCCAAAGTATCACTCATGGCTTGAATTGCACTTTCACGGTTCTCACAGGTCACAATGATTTTGGCAATCATCGGATCATAAAAGGAAGATACATTTGAACCTGTTTCCACCCATGTTTCATTGCGGGCCTGCGGGTCAAACTCGACATAAGTCAACAAGCCTGCACTAGGTTGAAAGTTCTTAATTGGATCTTCGGCATATAAACGGACTTGAATCGAATGACCTTTAGATCTCAGCGCCTCTATCGGTGCAGTCCAGTCACCGCTACCTAAAGTGACCATCCATTCCACAAGGTCTACACCAAACACTTGTTCGGTCACGCCATGTTCAACTTGCAACCGTGTATTCACTTCTAAGAAATAGAATTTTTGGGTGTCCGTATCCATCACAAATTCAACCGTACCTGCCGAACGGTAATTCACTGACTGCATCAGTTGAATTGCAACACCTTGAATATAATCACGTTGTTCATCATTTAAATGCGGTGCTGGAGTTTCCTCAATTACTTTCTGATTACGGCGCTGTACTGAACAGTCCCGCTCTCCCAAAGCCAAAATCAAACCTTTACCATCCCCAAAGATTTGGACTTCAATATGCCGCGCATTTTGCACAAACTTTTCTAAATACAAACCTGCATCTTTAAAATTGGCTTGTGCCAAATAAGATACGGTTGCATAAGCATCTTTCAACTCAACTTCGTTCCACACCAAACGCATACCAATACCGCCACCACCTGCGGTACTTTTCAGCATAACGGGATAGCCGATACGATTTGCTTCGATCAGTGCTTCCGCTTCGTCTGCTAAAAGCTGGCTACCCGGTAACAATGGCACATCCGCCTGAATGGCAAGTTCACGTGCGGTATGCTTTAAACCAAAACTACGCATTTGTGCAGAATTTGGCCCTAAAAACACAATGCCCTGTGACTCGCACAAGTCACAAAATTCGGCATTTTCAGACAGGAATCCATAACCCGGATGAATAGCTTCAGCACCCGTCTCTTTGGCAACCTGTAAAATTTTTTCAATATTTAAATAACTTTGACTGGCTGGGCTATCACCAATAAATACCGCTTCATCAGCCAAAGTCACATGCAAGGAATCACGGTCTGCTTCTGAATACACTGCAACAGACTGAATGCCTAAATTCTTTAATGTACGAATTACTCGGCAGGCAATTGCACCACGGTTGGCAATGAGAACTTTTTTAAACATGCAGATTACTCCTTGCCTTCACGTACAATCAGTTGAATTTTGGTCGGGTTATAGGCATTACATGGATTGTTCAGCTGCGGGCAGTTAGAAATCAGCACGATAAGATCCATCTCCGCTTGAATTTCAACATATTTACCAGGCGCCGATATTCCATCATCAAATTTGAGATGTCCCTCACTGCTCACAGGAACATTCATAAAGAAATTAATATTCGGCCCAATATGACGAACATTCAGTCCATGCTTTTTCGCAATTGGGTGCAAAGCTAAAGCTGTCATAAAGTTATTGCGACAGCTGTGCATCGGAAATGTGTCGTGTGCATAACGTACGGTGTTACTTTCACATGAACAAGCGCCACCCAAGGTGTCATGACGACCACAGTTATCATCATGGATCGTGGCGATTTTATTGCCATAGTTGGTATATAGAGCTGTGCCTTTTTCGAGATAAATCTGCTGGTTAATAGCTAAAGTATCAGTTGCACTGTAACGCTCTTCAGGGTTGCCCGCAGAAATAAATAAGGTATCGACCGCTTGATTGCCTTCGAGATCAATAATACGGAAATACTGCCCTTTCTTTACTTCACCCATCCATGCCTCACCCGCTGGACAGACTTCATTTAAAACAGCTTGATCAAATGCTTGTAAAATGGTCATGCGTATTCTCCTCGGGCTTAAACAGCATCAAATGCGAAATAACGTGCGTTGTTTTGAAAACCGCGTTGGTTTTGCGAGCATGAGTCACGACAAATATCATGTGCAGTTAAAGCGGAGGCTTTGAATAAACTCATTTGAATATCGGCAGGCTGATACTTTACGACTTGGCTTAAACCATGTGGTGCGGCAGATAAGAACACCAGACAGTCCATCTCAAAACGCAGTTCAATGATTTGATGGGTATTGTCAGTATCAACATAAGATAAGTTGCCCGCATCATCAGGACGAACCTTGGAGAATAGGTTGACCGTAGCTGACAGGTCGGTTTGACCTAATGAAAACTTGGTCATTTCAAGTAACAGACTGTCTCGTCCACTCCGATACATCTTATTTCGTGCATCTTGGAAAGTTTGAGTGCCGAATTGTTTTTGAATTTGTTCTGTGCGACTCGGACCACACAAGGCATCATTCCAACCATGATCGTCTTGAACAATTGAGGCCATAACCCGACCTAAGTCCGAATACAACACATGTCCTGCACTTAGAAATGCCGTATGCTGTGCCTTTAAACTATCTGGCATATTAAAACGTTCGAGCTTATCTTCACTGTTGACGCAGAAAAGAGAAACGTTAGCTTGTGCCCCTAAGGCTTTAAACTGTAAGACTGTGCCACGTTGAATACGCCCAGACCAGTGATGTCCACCCGGTAAAAGTTCAGTCCATAGTGCGTTATCGTCGTGATATGTTATTGTGCTCATGCGCCTCTGCCTAAATCGTAACTGTTTACCTCCCGGGCTTTTATCCCTCCGTGTAGTTCTTACGAACCGTGAACTCTCGGTCACAGACATACATCAAAAATGTATCGGAACCCTAGATCACTCTTTCAGTTTAGATTGTGCAAAGGCCGTGCCAATTTAGTATTACGATTTTCAAGCTTTGTAATACCATTTATGAGCAATAAACGGGCGCTTTCAATTTTCAGCACGAATATCTTTGCTATACGCACCAATAAAAAGCATCAAATTTTTAAGAATGCTATTTCATTAAAATTTCATGAAACATATGACGCAGCCATTGGTGGCTGGTTTTATGATGACAAGACATGTGCCAATACTGTTTCACTCCATAACTTGGAAAGGCAATTGGCGCATTAAAGATCTTTAAATTGCCACGTGAAAGTAGAACTTCACTCAAATAGTATGGGACTGTGGCGATTGCATCTGTTTCTTGTACCACCAAGCCTACCCCCAAATAGCTCGGTAAACGCATTAAAATGTCACGCTTTAGTTCTAAATTAAGCAGCTCGTTTTCAATATGGTAATGTCCCATGCCTGCATCAATATCAATATGTGACTCAGCCAAGTATTGCGCTGTGCTGATACTGTCACCTGTCAAACGCGGATGGTCTTTGGCCGCAATCACCACATAATACTGCTCAAACAGTTGCTGTTGATAAAAGCCATTTTCCAATTGCGGTAAAAAACCCAACGCCAAGTCAATTTCACCATTTGCCATTTGATAACTGGTTTCAGAGGTGATCGGACGGATATTCAAACGAATATGTGGTGCATGTTTCTTTAAATACTGCGAAATTTTCGGCAACAACACCAAATGCGAAACATCAGTCATGGCCAAACTAAACTGTTGCTGCGAAGTGGCTTGGTCGAAATCAATCGTAAAGTTATTGATGATTTCAACCTTGTTTAAAGCCTCACTGACCAACGGAAACAATTGCTTAGACAACTCTGTCGGCACCATTTCGTTGCCAATCCGCAAAAACAGCGGATCATTATAATGTTGGCGAATTTTATTCAGAATGTTACTCACCGTCGGTTGACTCATTTCTAAATGATCTGCCGCAAGCGATACACTCTTAAACTTATAAACGTAAAAAAAGATACTGAGTAATTTACAGTCCAGTTCAAACACGAAAAAAATGTTCCTTATATGCATGTGATGGTAGACGATCCATCATCTACCCATTATAGCGATGATCCAATGCTCAAAACTTACATTTATAAGCATCTAGGTCTAATATCAGACGTTTCAACAATAAAAGCACATGAATTATACCTTTAGCTGTACTAAACAATAGATACTTTTCCTGAAAATTTATGTCGCATGTTCTGCATATATTTTACATAACAAAAAAGGCCCGAATCAATCGAACCTTTGATGAAATCAACCATGCCGAATTATAGATATTGAAATCATTTTCTTCACAGGCACAGCTAAAGATATTACAGCTTTAACCCAACAGCTCGACGGCAATAGCAGTCGCCTCACCACCACCGATACATAAAGCAGCTACACCCTTTTTCCCACCAGTACGTTTCAAAGCATGCAGTAAAGTCACGATAATACGAGAACCAGAAGAACCCAATGGATGTCCAAGTGCACAAGCACCACCATTCACATTCACTTTAGCAGGGTCTAAATGAAAACCGTCAATTGCAAGCATGGTGACCATCGCAAAAGCTTCATTGACTTCCCAAAGGTCAACATCACCCGCAGACCAACCTGCTTTGGCTAAAACTTTTTCAATAGCACCTACAGGGGCAATGGTGAACTCAGATGGATGCTGAGAATTGCTGGCATAAGCCACAACTTTTGCCAATGGTTTCAGACCACGTGCGTCTGCAACATCAGATGAAGTTACAACCAATGCAGAAGCCCCATCTGAAATAGAACTCGAATTTGCCGCGGTAATCGTGCCGTCTTTTTTGAATGCTGGGCGTAAAGTTGGAATTTTATCCACTTTGGCATTGAGGGGTTGCTCATCCTGATCAACTACAACATCACCTTTACGGCTACTCACTGTCACAGGCACGATTTCATCTCTAAAGTAACCACCTTGAATCGCAGCAACGGCTTTATTTAAAGAACCAATGGCATACTGATCCTGCTGTTCACGGGTATAGCCTTTTTTATCTGCCATTTCTTGAGCAAGGACACCCATCGACAGACCTGTTTCAGCATCCTCTAAGCCTTCTTGGAACATGTGATCGGTTGTTTTACCATGTCCCATACGGTAACCCGCACGTGCTTTTTCAAGTAGGTACGGCGCATTTGACATCGACTCCATACCACCTGCTACCACGATTTCAGCTGAACCTGCTTTAATCGCGTCAGCCGCTTGCATGACGGCTTTCATCCCCGAGCCACAAATTTTATTGATGGTTGTTGCACCTGTTGAGTCTGGTAGACCTGCAATGCGCATTGCTTGACGTGCAGGGCCCTGTTTAAGCCCCGCTGGAAGGACACAACCAAAAATGACTTCGTCTACATCAGTCGGTTGTAAGCCAGAACGGTTTAGCACTTCTTTAATCGTGACCGCACCAAGTTCAGGTGCTGTACATGCCGACAACGAACCCTGAAAGCCACCCATTGCTGTACGTACACCGTCTACAATAACAATCATTTTCCATTCATCCTTTTTGATGTTTATTTGTTTTTAAGCGACATTTTATGCACTCAAAAACGCTCCATAACTATTCTTCGTCTTAATAAAGGCTCAATTTAAACGCCTTATTTTTGATGCCTTTAGTCCACGATGTCGCTCACAACATTATGATCTTGCGCAATCGGTAATATTCGATAGAATCGAACGCATCCGAATAGTTCAACACGCAATAACCAATGTAGGCTTAGATCTGAGCCAGAACTATCCATCACTACGTTTAAGGCAATATATAGTTTTTCTGACAATAGTGTAAAAATCACAAAAATGAAATGTATTTCCATAAAAGTGATCTCTAGAGGCTAACTTTATTGACAGTTGTCTTCAGCTGTTGCAAACAAATTTATTTCAATTCTTGAACAGGTGGATATTTTTAAAACGATTGTAGTAATATTCAAGACCTTAGTTGAATTTAAATATTGAACCGAGTTAAATAGCCTCTCTATAGTTCTCATAAAATATACTGGAAAAGCCAATGACTTCAGTACGCCAACAGAATTTTCTATTACGCAAAGAGAAAATTTTAGCTATGGCTGAGACTTTGTTATTAGATAATAATCAAGACATCACCTTAAGCGAATTAGCAACGGAACTCGATATTGCCAAGGGTACAATTTACAAGCATTTCAAAAGTAAGAACCAACTCTATTTGGAGTTGATTATATTGAATGAAACTCGCTTGCTGGAAATTTCTCAGAAGTACAATAATGATATTAAGACCTATGTTTCTGAATACATGTTGTACAACATGTTAAATTCAAATCGTACGATTTTACTGCACGTTATTGAAGAACGTTTAACCAATAGCGAACGTAAACTTAAAGAACTTTTTGAGAAGCTCTATCAAATACGTGAGCAACGTATTATCGAAATTAAAGACATGACCTCTGACTACTTAAAGTCTTTAGATAGTGCAATGTCCATTCGTGATTATTTATCTTATGTATGGACAGTGACCTACGGTGCCTCTTTGTTGCTCAATTCAACGTATTATCAAAAATCAATTGGTTCACGCGAACGCCTGATTAAACTGTATGTTAATCAAGCCCTCATGACACCTGATAAAATTTCACACGCAGTCCTTTAAGTTTCAAAACTGCTTAAGCGACTAAAATAATAAAAAGCCAAACAGTTGATGTTTGGCTTTTTACATTTACATCCAATTAATCAGCTGAAATATCTTCAAACAAAACTGAAGATAAATAACGCTCACCACCATCAGGTAAAATCACCACAATAGTTTTACCCGCATTTTCAGGGCGTGCTGCAAGTTCTGCTGCTGCAGCCATCGCTGCACCACTTGAAATACCCACTAAAATACCCTCTTGACTTGCTGTTTTACGTGCCCAATCAATTGCTGTTGCAGCATCAATTGGCATCACTTCATCGACCAAGTCAAGGTCTAAGTTTTTAGGAATAAAATTAGCGCCAATCCCCTGAATCTTATGTGGTCCAGGTGTCAAAGCTTCGCCACGTTTGGTTTGCCCTATAATCGGCGACTCCGCTGGTTCTACCGCAACTGAGTACAAGGCTTGTTTTTTTACTTTTTCAAAATAACTTGAAATCCCAGAAATCGTACCGCCTGTTCCGACACCAGCCACTAAAATATCAACTTTACCACCTGTTGCTTCCCAAATTTCAGGGCCTGTAGTTGCTTCATGGATAGCTGGGTTTGCTGGATTTTCAAACTGTTGTGGTAAGAAATAAGTTTCTGGGTTTTCATCTACTAAACGCTGTGCTTCTTCTACCGCACCACGCATGCCTTTTGCAGGGTCGGTAAGCACCAAGTTAGCACCTAAAGCTTTCATTACTTTACGGCGTTCGATACTCATACTTGATGGCATAGTCAGGGTTAATGCATAGCCTTTTGCTGCAGCAACAAATGCCAAAGCAATCCCAGTATTCCCACTGGTAGGCTCTACGATGTGCATTCCCTCTTTAAGTACACCACGTGCTTCAGCATCTGCAATAAGTGCAGCCCCGATACGGCATTTGACTGAAAATGCTGGGTTACGGCTTTCAACTTTGGCTAAAACGGTTGCTGGGCTTTGTATAATTCGGTTGATACGAACCAATGGGGTATTACCTATCGCTTCTGCGTTATTACTATAAACCGCTATCCCTAAATTATGAGGCGTTGGAAAAGCTGAATCCGTAGTCATAGCAATGTTTCCTATGTTGTTTTTAATGATGTATTGATTATCATACCCTGATTTTTAAATGCAAACTGACATTTGGTCGTGCATATGTTTTTATTTGATAAATAAATCATTTAAACGGAAAAAGTATGGGTTTCCCCATACTTTTAGTAGCAAGTGAGCCACTTATATTAGTGTTAGGCTATTCCACTTTTCCAACTCCGTGACTGCCGCGCTAAAATCCATTTGTGTAGCCTGTTCTCGGTCTGTTTTTAAAAAAAGTTCCTGCGTTGTATGAAAAACAGGAGTTTTCATCTGTCCTTCCTCCGCCAAATCCAACGCAATGCCAATATCTTTTTGCAACAGGTTTAAAGCAAAAGTTTTTTGAAAAGTTCGGCTCAAAACTTTTTGCGCCATCACCGTTTCAGACATCGTACTTTTACCGCTAGAGTGATTGATACAACTCAATGCTCCGACCAAATCAACGCCTCGATGCTTCAAAATAGACAAACCCTCAGACAGAGCCCATAAGTGTGTTGCCATGAGTGTATTGTTCACCGCTTTAACTGCAAAGCCTGCACCACTTTCCCCGACGTATTCAATCAGCCCCGCAAATGCCTGAATGATCGGTTTTGCCCTTTCAAATCCAGCGAGATTGCCACCTACCATAACCGTTAAAGTACCGCGTTCGGCACCAATGGTTTGACCCGAAACAGGTGCATCTAAGTAAGTTACACCACGTACTGCCAAATCAGTGGAAATTCGCTGCGCAGACTCAGGCACGCCACTGGTACAGTCCACCCATAAACTTTCAGGCTTAGGTGGATGTAATGCAATTAAAGCTTCAACATCTGCGCTGGTCGGTAAGCATGAAAATATAATATCGGCTTGCACCGCTTGTTGGATTTGAACGGGCTCAGTGCCAAAGGTTTGCGCATGCAATGCAGCTTTTTCCGCTGTGCGATTCCACACCCAAACATTATGACCCAGTTTTGGCAAATGGGAGGCCATATGCCAACCCATTGCGCCCAGTCCTATAAATGCAATATTCAGACTCAAAACGTACTCCTAACCGTGTGCAATAGTGCTATTGATTTGGTCATCCGACTTTTCTATGGCCTGCTCATTTTCACTGCCTCGGTTTAAGAAAAGATTAAGAAGAATAGCTGCTAGTGTTGCGGTGCCAATACCACCTAGGTCAAAACTACCAATTTGTAAGCTGTAATTACCTGTTCCCATAATCAGACACACCGCACCAATCATTAAAGTACTGTTCTTGGTAAAATCAATTTTGTTATCGACCCAAATTTTTGCGCCCGCAACCGTAATCAAACCAAAAACAACAATGGATGCACCACCCAAGAGTGCAACGGGAATCGTACTAATCACTGCACCAAACTTAGGGGAAAGCCCCAGTAAAATGGCAAACACACCTGCAAAAACAAAGATTGTGGTTGAATAAACTTTAGTGACCGCCATGACTCCAATGTTTTCAGCATAAGTCGTCATCCCTGTTCCACCAACTGAAGCTGAAAGCGTAGTGCACACGCCATCCGCAAAGAAACCACGCCCCATATAAGGAGACAAATTTTTCCCAGTCATCGCTGAAACTGCTTTGAAATGTCCTAAGTTTTCCGCCACCAAAATAATTGCAACAGGTGCAATCAACATCATGGCATTTACATCAAAGGTTGGGCTATGGAAAGTCGGTAAACCAAACCATGCTGCTTGACCAACTTTGGCAAAGTCAATTGCAGTACCAAAACCCATGACATTGGTCAGTAAGAAGTAAATAAAATAGGATGCAACCAAGCCTAAAAGAAGCAATAAGCGGCGCACCATCCCTTTGGTAAATACCGCAATCACACTAATACAAATAATTGTGATTAAGGCCATCCAAGAGTCAAATTGATTGGCCGATACACTTTTAATTGCAACAGGTGCAAGGTGTAAACCAATGATCATTACGATGGCGCCTGTCACAATAGGTGGCATCAACTTTTCAATCCATGCTGTGCCTGTACGCATCACAATTAAGCCAATTAAAGCGTACAATACACCACATGCTATGGTTCCACCCAGTGCTAACGAAAGATTTGGATTTGATCCGACACCCGTGTAGCCTGTGACTGCAACCACTGCACCAATGAAGGCAAAGCTAGACCCCAAATAACTTGGCATACGTCCGCCAGTCATTAGGAAGAAAAGTATCGTACCAATCCCTGTAATAAAGATAGTTAAGTTCGGATCAAAACCCATCAGCAATGGCGCAAGCACAGTTGCACCGAACATGGCGAAAGCATGTTGTAATCCTAAAATAATGCTTTTGCCTACGGGCAAGTACTCATCTGTTTGCACAGCAGTTGTATCTAAATCGCCTTGATAAGGCTTAAATTTTGGAAACCACGATTCTTTTGTTTGCATGGGTTTCCCCTCCTTTAAAAAGTAGGATTTTTTGAATTAACACATTGGTAATGGCTCGCAATAACCACGCTTAAAATACATAAGTGCATTCAGTCCACAACTTTGCTTCATGGCTTTGACTTGGCAAAACAGAACATCATGACTCCCCACAGACATACTCTGCACCACTTCGCAGTCAAAACTCACTAAGGCATCATCCAAGACTGGAGCATTGGTCAAAAGTGTGGACCATGTGCCTTGAGCAAAACGTTCAGACATTGGAGTTTTGCCTCCAAATACGTTAGATAAATGTTGTTGCTGGCTCGATAGCGTATTCACACACAGTACTTGATTTGTTTTAAATGTATCAAACACAGAAGATGAACGGTTTAAACAGACCAATAAGGTCGGTGGTGTATCTGTCACACTACATACTGCCGATGCAGTAAAACCTGCCTGACCCGCTGCACCATCCGTCGTAATCACATTAACCGCAGCACCAAGATTCGCCATGCCTTGACGGAACAGGTGTTGATCCAATATCACTTCCGCTTTTTCTTCAGGCACTATAGTGTTTAGCATGGCTTCAACCTGATCTTGGTGTAATAGTTTTGCATTCATCGTATTCTCCATGTCCTGAATGTCAAATTCCTCCATTCAGGACGTTAAAATTTGATTATTCAACTCAAGCCACATGTGCAACCGAAGCAATTTCCACTAAAGCATCAGGCTTAACCAATCCAGTTTGGACACAATAGCGCGCGGGCTTATCACCTGGAAAATATTCGGCATATACAGCATTAATCGCGCCATAATCCCCCCAATCTTTCACAAAAATATGGTTAAAAGTCACGTCATCCATCGTACCGCCAGCTGTTTCAAGGACTCGTTTAATAGTCTCTAAAATATGTCGAGTTTGTGCAGCTGCATCGCCCACATGGACAACATTGTTCTGTTCATCAAAAGCTAAAGTGCCTGATACATAGACGATATTGTCAGCCTTAGTCGCAGGTACAAATGGAGCCAGTGGTTTCGCTGTGCCTTCTGGCACAATAATTTCTTTAGGCATGAGACTTCCTTTAATCTATTGTATGTTTGGCTTATGCTGTTTTTGCCAGAGGCTTATTGCCAGAGGTCTGAAAGGTGTTTACAAAACTTTGTGTATCAGATACCCAACCAAAAAAGGTTTTGATGTTATAGAGACTTGCTTCTTGTGCTTCGACGGGCCCAGCCTGATAGCACGCATCCTTAAGAGCTACCCCGAAATACTCCAAGAAAAAACCATCCCTGAGAGTTGACTCAACACAAACATTGGTCGCAATACCAACAAAAACTAAATTTCGGATTCCACGTACCCGCAACATGCTGTCCAGTGCGGTATTAAAAAATCCGCTATAACGAGGCTTTTCAATCACCAAGTCTTGTGGTTCTGGCTTTAGTGCATCAATCAACTCAAAGTCCCAACCACCTTTTGCCAATAGCTTTCCCTGTAGCTCAGGATTTTTGCGCATGGTTTTTAAAGCATTCGACTTATGGAAATTCGGCGAATCAAGCCCTCCTGCTTCGCGATATTGATCATCCCAACCATTTTTAAAGTAAATCACCTGTATACCCGCTGCATGTGCAGCAAGAACGGACTTTTGAATGTTTTCAACCACAGGTCTAGTTTTAGATACATCAAACCCAGCTAAATCCAAATAGCCACCTTCTGAGGTATAGGCATTTTGCATATCAATCACAATCAATGCCGTGTGCTCAGGTGCCAATGCAATATGTTCAGGTTCGGCTTTCAATGTTTTTGCGTGCAGGCACTGTTTAGTAAATTCTGTACAGACAATCGGCTCATTCATGCACTTTTCTCCAAAATAGCTTGGGATACGTCCTCTTCAACCACGATATGTTCACGGCATTTCATTAAAGGTTGTATGCGCTGACCAAAGTCTTCGACCCCTTGTACAAAATCATCAAAGGTAAGCAAAATGCCTTCCGTCCCTTGGATCTCACCAATTTCATCTAACATTTGTGCAACATGCTCAAACGAGCCTACTAAGGTTCCCATATTGATATTCACAGGTGAAACTGAAGAGGCCATTTGACGGATGTTCGTATCTGCTCCAGATTTGGTATCTTTACCACCTTGATTCATTAGCCAATTGATGGCCTCCATATCTGCACCAGCATTATATTTTTGCCATTTTGCATGTGCCTCTTCATCGGTTTGTGCAGCAATCACCATGAACAACACATAGGTTTGCACGTCACGGCCTGTTTTATCCGTTTGTACTTTTAAGCGGTCATTGATTTCTGCATAGGCTGTTGGTGTATTCAACCCTTTACCAAAGACAAAGTTGTAGTCGGCATATTTGGCAGAAAACTCAAGTCCTGTATCAGACTGACCTGCACAAATAATTTTCATGTCTGCTTGTGGACGTGGACTGACACGACAATCTTGCATAGTAAAATGCTCTCCTTTGAAGTCTGAACGCCCTGTTGCCCAAAGTTCACGTAGAATTTCTACATATTCCGAGAGATATTCATAACGTTGTGCAAAATATTCATCTCCTGGCCACATCCCCATTTGCGTATATTCTGGAGCTTGCCAGCCTGTCACCACATTTAAACCAAAGCGCCCATTTGAAATAGAATCAATCGTTGATGCCATACGCGCCACAATTGCAGGTGGCATTACCAATGTCGCTGCTGTTGCATAAATTTTGATTTTGCTGGTTACTGCTGCAAGCCCAGCCATCAAAGTGAATGTCTCAAGGTTATGATCCCAAAACTCAGTTTTCCCGCCAAAACCACGCAGCTTAATCATCGACAAAGCAAAGTCGAAGCCATAATGCTCAGCGCGTTGAACAATTTTTTTGTTTAGTTCAAATGAAGGCATATACTGTGGGGCGCTTTCCGAAAGCAGCCAGCCATTATTTCCAATCGGGCAAAACACACCTATTTTCATCTCTTTTATCCTCTGGCCTCGGTGAATGCTGATGAATTAAAAATATTCAATCAGCGCAAAGTTTTTACTCTTTGTTTGATAAAAATACATTTGCATAAGCTGTGCCAATTTATTTTTATTATTTATTTTCAAATATTTATTGTATTTTAGTTATTTTTATTTTTTACCAAAGAGTAAAATAATAATTATAACCATGCACTATATTTGTGATCTATGGTCGAACATTGTGCAGAAAATGAACCAAACTAGTTTTTTTAGATGTATTCGCCTAAAGAAAAAGGTGTCTAGATATAAAATCTAGACACCTTTATTTTATAAAGTTGAATTAAACAATTAACATTTAAACCAAACTTTCCTGTGCTATTAAAAAGCCTAATATTTCGTTATTCATCAGTACTGTCTCAGTTACAGTCGCCGCATGAGCGCCCTGCCTTAAAAGAGTCAACTGCGCATGCGGAAACAACTGTTTTAGCTTTTGTGAGCGTTGGTAAGGCACAAGGAAATCATCTTGGTTCGCGATCAAATGCATAGGGATATTCTGCAAAGCCGCTCGTATCTCCTCGCTCAGTTGGAAGGCCATTAAAGCACTCAGTCGTCGTAATACATTTTCATGTGGTGGAAAGTTTTGAATTTGGAGCTGTTCTTGTTGTTGAATACTTTCTATATTTGCTGAAATCCAAGCGGGTGGATATAAGAACAATGCTTGCGCTTTGACATAAGCTTCTGTTCCAGCCCATTTTAAAAGATTGATTCGTGTTTCAAAGCATTTATAAGTATGCGCATCTAGCGTATCCCAGCCATTTAAAATCGTGATGGACAACATCCGATACGCTGTCAGTTGGCATAAATATGCTAATTCGGCACCAATAAAGCCGCCCAATGCATGACCAATAAAATGAAATCGTTGAATATGATGTTGTTTTAAAATCAGCAAAAGTTGCTGCCCCAAATCTCGCATACAATAATCTGGTTTTAATAATGCTGCATCAGCACAGCAACCTTCTTGATCGTAAATCAATACATGAAACTTAGACTGTAGCGCTTGAATTTGGGGTTGCCAAAACTGACCATGTCCGCCTAAACCAGACGATAGAACCACATATTCTGCACTTTCTTCATTTGAGGGAAAAATTTGTACATTCATCTTAAAATTTACTTATTGGTCAAAAAAAATAAGTTGCAATAATTATGCCTTTAATAAATACATATATTTTTAAATTTTATAGTGCTATTTTATAAATAGATGAAAGGTTATGCTGTCATAAGACTCATATATATATGAAAAAATAATAAAAGCTTATTATAAATAATCATAAAGAATACAAATATTATTAAATTTTTATCCTTAAATTATATAAATATCGAGAACTTAAGTGATATTCAAGATAACTATTTTTGATGTAAATAGAACGTATATATAACTTTAACTAATATTTTATTTCACTAAAAGCCATGCATATTACACATGAAAACACAACATTATAAACTGCTTGGTTTTATACTAAGCGCACAGTTGTTTTGTTTTATGAGTAGGTTTTAAATGAACACAGGACTTGAAATCACGTCTATGCGCGACTCTGCTGAAGTTGTTGTGAGTATTTTAAAATCTCTAGCCAATACCGATCGTTTATTAATTCTATGCCATTTGTCGCAACAAGAACTTAATGTTTCACAAATTGAAGAAATTACTGACATCAAACAGCCAACACTTTCTCAGCAATTGATGATGCTACGCAAAAGCGATGTCGTAAATACACGTCGTGACGGTAAGCAAATTTACTACTCCATTAAAGACGAACGTATGGTAGAAGTCTTAAATACTTTATATCAGTTGTATTGCCCTAAACCACGTCTTTAAAATCAAATAATTATGCTATTTTTGATGTGAGTATAATGAATGCTAAGACTTCTTAGCATTTTTTATGCATAATATATCTAAATTTATGATTTAGATTTTTTTATGTCTGATTGGAATCGTCGTCTAGGCCTTTATCTCCCCGCATGGCAGTGGCTCAAGCACTATGACACGCCTACTTTTAAATCAGATTTACTTGCATCCTTTATTGTCATTGCCATGTTGGTTCCTCAAGGCATGGCATACGCCATGTTGGCAGGTTTACCTCCAATTACAGGATTATATGCCAGTATCATTCCGATGATTATTTATGCCATCATCGGCGGCAGTCCCACGCTTTCGATTGGTCCCGTTGCCATCATTTCCATGATGACCTTTGCGACTTTGAATTCGATGTTCGAAGTTGGTTCACCTGTCTACATACAGGCAGCCTGTCTATTGGCGCTCATGGTCGGTGTTATTTCTCTGTGTTTGGGGATACTACGCTTTGGTTTTTTAATTCAACTCATTAGCCATCCCGTTATTCAAAGTTTCATTATTGCTTCGGCCTTACTCATTGCTTTGGGTCAGTTGAAGTTTATTGTTGATCTGCCTTTAAAAGCCAATAATATCCCCGAGTTTGCGACTAGTGTTTGGCAATACATTAGTCTCACTCACGTAGGGACGCTAGTCTTTGGACTGTGCGCCATCGCTTTTTTAATTTACACTCCCAAACTACTAAACAGCCATGCCATTAAGTCTTGGTTCGGATCGACTGTATTACTTTCGCGCACCATTCCTTTATTTTTAGTGGTTGCGTCGATCACCTTAGTCTATTTTTTCCAACTGCAAGCATTTGGAATCAAAACGGTCGGAGTAATTCCATCTGGTATGCCTCCGCTCGATATGCCGTATTGGAACTGGGCTCTAGTTCTGCAACTGTTGCCAGGCGCCACCATGATCGCAATGATCAGTTTTGTTGAATCATTGTCTATTGCCCAAGCAACAGCGCTACAAAATCGTAGTCAACTGAATAGTAACCAAGAGCTGATCGCTTTGGGATTAGCCAACATCAGCGCTGGTTTGAGTTCAGCCTTTCCTGTCACAGGCAGTTTATCTCGTACTGTCGTTAATGCAGATGCAGGTGCTCAAACCCCTATGGCAGGAGTGATATCATCATTATTGATTATTGTAGTGAGCTTATACTTTACTGGTTTTTTTCAAAACCTGCCTTTAGCCATTCTGGCTGCAACGATTATTGTCTCTATTTGGAAATTGGTAGACTTTAGACCCTTTATTGAAGCATGGAAATATTCAAAAGCAGATGGTATTGCTATGTGGATCACGTTCTTTGGGGTCGTATGTATAGATATTTCAACAGGTCTGATCATTGGCATGATCTCAACATTTGTTTTATTGCTTTGGAGAATTAGTCGTCCACATATTGCGGTGATTGGTTTGGTCGAAGGTACACAACATTTTCGCAATGTTGAACGTCATGATGTTCAAACAGCTGCACAAGTGCTTTCCATGCGTATAGATGAAAACCTAAGTTTTCTCAATGCCAATGTCTTAAAAGGTGAACTGATTAATGCAGTCAGCCAGCAACCTGCACTGGCTCATGTCGTGATCAATTGTTCAAGTATCAGCAGTATCGACCTCAGTGCTTTAGAAATGTTAGAAGATATCAATCTAGAGTTATCTAAACAAAACATTCAGTTGCATTTATCAGAAGTTAAAGGCCCTGTGATGGATCGGTTACAAGGCTCAAAACTGTTAAAGCATTTAAGTGGAAAAATATTCTTGACTCATTATCAAGCAATTCAAACGCTTGCACCACAGCTTCTATCGACACATTCAATATGATCTATATATGAAAGTTTTTTGGCATAAATGAAAAACTTTCTATGTCTTTTTATGATAAAAACCCATTAAATATGTCATTTTTATGAATAAGAATGAATAATAAAAACTGAAATTACAATAACTTAATTTTTATATTTAAATATTTTTCAGTCAGTTAGGAAATTAGGTATAAAATGGCGCACTTAAAATCCGTATTTTGTCCTCGTAATTTTCAAGGCGCCTCTATGTTCTCTGTTTTAGCGCGAATGAGTTTAGTTACTCGAATTATCATTGCCATTATTTTAGGTATTGGTGTAGCTCTTGTTTTTCCCGGTGTTGCACCTTATTTGAGCCTACTAGGCGACTTGTTTATTAAAGCGTTAAAATCTGTGGCGCCTGTACTTGTTTTCGTTTTAGTTCTTGCCTCTATTGCCAATTTTAGAGTGGGCCACAGTGCAAATCTACGTCCAATTATCATCATGTATGCAATTGGTATGTTGCTCGCTGCGTTTGCAGCGGTTGCCGTCAGTATTATTTTCCCAAGTACATTATACTTAAATTTACCTGCAAATACGGATCTACAAGCACCAAGTAGCCTGATTGAAATTTTTAAGAATTTACTGCTCAGTTTCATCGCTAACCCTGTAACTGCAATTAGCGAAGCAAACTTCATTGGTATTTTAGCTTGGGCTGTTGCTTTAGGCGTAGCTTTTCGCCATGCAAAAGACACGACTAAAGACTTCTTAAATGACACAGCTCATGCGGTAAACAGTGTTATCCGCCTCGTAATTAACTTTGCACCAGTGGGTATTTTTGGCTTAGTGGCCGTCACTTTTGCTGAAACGGGTCTAAGTACTCTAGAAAGCTATGCTCAGTTGCTTGCAGTATTGCTGGGTACTATGGCTTTTGTGGCACTGGTAATTAACCCACTTATGGTTGCGGTTGTAACACGCAGCAACCCCTATCCTTTAGTATTCCAGTGTTTACGTGAAAGCGGTATTACTGCATTTTTTACACGTAGTTCTGCTGCGAATATTCCAGTTAACTTGGACCTTGCAAAGCGCTTAGGCGTTCCTGAGTCTACGGCAAGCGTAGCAATCCCTTTGGGCGCAACCATCAATATGGCTGGCGCATCTGTGACCATTACTGTACTTACACTTGCAGCAGTCAATACCTTGGGGATTGATGTTGACTTTACTACGATGATGATTTTATCAGTACTTGCGACAGTGTCAGCATGTGGTGCTTCTGGTGTTGCAGGTGGTTCTTTGCTGTTGATCCCTGTTGCTTGCGGCCTGTTTGGTATTTCTTCTGATATTTCGATGCAAGTCGTTGCTATCGGGATGGTGATTAGCGTATTGCAGGACTCAACTGAAACAGCGCTTAACTCATCAACTGATGTATTATTCACTGCAGCAGTTGACCGAGCTTCAAAATAATATATTGTAGAATCAGTACATTGTTTCATTTTTGAAGTTATGCCATTTCAACACTTACCATTTTGGATACAACTGGGTGCATTCTTTTTAGCAATTAATGCTGGAATGATTAATGTTTTAGGACTGGTCACAGTATTACACCAGTCCGTTTCCCACATGACAGGTAATATCAGTGTTTTAGCCATGTCACTTGCGAACTGGCAACCTGAGCACATCTTATACCTTGCACTTGTTACATTATGCTATGTGGTAGGGTCATTTTACAGTGGTATCATTTTAGGAAATAGCCACTTTCAGTTGGGTCGCCGTTATGGCTTACCCCTTAGTCTGTTGGCTTTTTTTATTTTTCTATGCTGGTTGTTTCTGCCGTACTTTCCGCGCTATGCACTGCTCTGGGCATGTGTTGCAATGGGTGTACAAAATGCCATGGTCAGCCACTACAAAGGAACCATCATTCGAACCACACACTTGTCTGGTGTCTTAACCGACTTAGGTTTAGCACTCGGCTATCGGGCAAGAGGTCTCGTGGTCGAACGACGCCGTGTTGTATTACATCTTCTTATTTTAATTGGTTTTTTCATTGGTGGACTCAGTGCAAGTTTGATCTACCCTTATTTCAAACTCAACTCTTTCTTAATCCCGACAGCATTAAGCTTGATCCTTAGTGTTGTATATTGGATCATCTATTTTCGATATCGTCGTATTTAAACACAATTGTGGAATTCGTTATGGTTAAAAATGCATTACAGGCTCAGTTACTCAAAGCCGGTTTAGTTGACAATAAAAAGGCAAAAAAACTCTCTAAACAAGCAGTGCATGAGCAAAGAACTGGTCAAAGCAATGAAGCTGAGATTAAGGCAAAAATTGCGCAAGACAAACAGCAAAAATTAGAGAAAGATCAAGCCATAGAGCTTGAGAAGAAAGCTCTGTTGCAAGAAAAAGAGCTCAAAGCAGCCATTGTTCAAATGATCT
Organism: Acinetobacter sp. WCHAc060042; assembly: GCF_003231195.1. NCBI lineage: Bacteria > Pseudomonadati > Pseudomonadota > Gammaproteobacteria > Moraxellales > Moraxellaceae > Acinetobacter > Acinetobacter sp. WCHAc060042. The sequence continues at coordinate 133,665 of NZ_QKVN01000002.1, read as the reverse complement.
CACAACATAAAATCCGTGATACGGATGGCGAAGTCATCTACCAATTTATTGATGATGGCAAAATCAAAAAACAATATATCAATCAACAAATTTATAATGCCCTAGTTGCAGGCAGTTTGGTGATTGCTCGTGATCATGACAACTATGCTTTCTTACCAAAAGCTTTAGCTGAACGTATCAATACTAAACTTGAAGGTTTTATTATTGTCAATAACTCAGAAAAGAATGAAGCTGTCACTGATGAAGAAGATCCTTATGCAGCCTATGTCATTCCAGATGACTTAATGTGGTAATGATTTGACCATTTAACGTTCAAGAAGCTTCCGACAAGGAGGCTTTTTTACAATAAAATGATAGTGATAAATCCCTCGTTTTCATGTTGGTCTTTTTTCTTTCAATCCAACACATCTATTGAATCTATCTATAATTCAGCCAACGCTCCCAACAACGAGTAAATAATCAAGTCGTTGAAAACGTGTATAAATTTAGTGACATGATTTGATTAATCTGTATAGCTGATTACACTATTTTCAGTGTTTTAATCAAAAGAAGACTAAATTTTGGATAAATTTCATTTTATACAGAACTTAAAAGACTGGTCAGATCAGTATCCTTGGATCGAAATGCTCACAGGGTTTTGCATACTGATTTTAATTGCAATATTGGCCTATATTATTGCTAAACATGTTGTTGTCCGTGGTATTCGGCATCTCATCACTAAGCTAAAATTTGCCAATCATGACATCATGTCGCAGCATAGTGTGATTCGTCGAATTGCGAACATTGTCCCAGCAATCGTCATTATGAATGGTATTGTCACCGTCCCCCACCTGTCTGCGAAAATGGTCAGCTTTGTGCAAATGGCAGCGCAAGCATTCATCTTCCTGACCATCGCCTTAGCCATCGGTGAATTGCTTAATATCTTCAATTTGGTGTATCAGCGTAATCCTAAATCACGCAATAAACCCATCAAAGGTTATTTGCAACTCATCAAGCTGATTATCTTTATTGTCTGTGGTTTGATGATTCTAGGGACTTTCCTGAAAAAAGATGTCTTCACTTTGCTTGCAGGTTTTGGTGCAATGGCTGCAGTGTTGATGCTGGTTTTCCAAAATACAATTTTGTCATTGGTGGCTTCTGTGCAGATTTCATCTTATGACATGGTACGTATTGGAGACTGGATTGAAATGCCCTCACTTAATGCCGATGGCGATGTGATTGATATGTCATTACATACCATTACCGTACAGAATTTTGACAAAACATTCACCACCATTCCAACCAACAAATTGGTCACTGACACCTTTAAAAACTGGCGTGGAATGTCACAGTCTGGCGTTCGGCGTATTAAACGCTCCATTTATATTGATCAAAGCAGTGTTCATTTCATGTCAGAAGAAGAGCAAGTTAAACTGCGCGATTTCCTGTTACTAGATCAGTATTTAGATCATAAGAGTAGTGAATTGATTGAGTTTAATCAAAAACTTGACAATACATCACCGTGTAACCAAAGACGCTTGACCAACATCGGAACGTTCCGTGCTTATGTCGAGTTATACCTTAATCAGCATCCCAATATTTCAAAACACCAGTCCCTCATCGTACGTCAGTTACAGCCAACGGAAAAAGGTTTGCCACTAGAAATTTATGCATTTAGCAACCAAATTGCATGGAAAGACTACGAGGCTATTCAGTCAGATATTTTTGATCATTTAATTGCGATTATTCCAGAGTTTGGACTCAGAATTTACCAAGCACCTTCAGGGCATGATATGCAAGTTGCACTATCTGAACATTAAATTTCTTATTTAGCACACTCAAATAGTTTCAATTTGAGTGTGCCCAAACTTTTCAAATATATAAAAATACTTACTAAGTCTATTGGCTTAATTTTCATCCTTTCCCGGGAAAATCTATTCTGCTTTAACATTAATGATTAAAAACTGTGTTAATTAGATTGAGTATTGTGTAAATAAATTACATGAATAATTACATGAAATATACGTCTTTATCACAACATCCACCTTTTCTCTTCATTAAATTAGCCATTCCTTTTAACTTTAGTAAGACATTCTAAAATGAATACTTTAAATAAAACTTTCATGGCTACTCTTTTAGCTGTTGCAGCGACTTCTTCCTTTGCAGCAGAAGCGCAATCTGTAGAAACAACTCAAGCGGTAGTTACAACTGAAAACACGACTTCTGCTTCGGAAGCTACTGCAGCTGATGTTACGGCGACTTCGGAAGCTCAAGCAAACTAACACATTAAGTGTTTCAGGGAGTCCAACTTAAATTGGATTCCCTTGTATAAAACACCATGTCTAAGCACAAAATTTGTATTAAAAGCAATTCTCTCTGGACAAAACTACCATTTCCTAAACAGACACATGGTCTTGTAATTTACAAACAACTGAACGACCTTTTCATGCTAAAATTCTCGAACTCTGATTATCTATAAAACAAACTGTTATTCCCTAAACAGCTTATTTTTACAAGGTTTTATTTATGTTCAAATGGTTTGAAAAGCGTGTTGATCCCTATCCAGAAGAAGGACTAAACCAGCCTTTACCAACCACTTTCTTTCCATTTGTTTGGCAGGCAGCTAAAGGTGTCCGTCAATATTTAGTGATTTTAGTTTTATTCACTGCTGGTGCGGCCAGTTTTGAAGCACTCCTTTATGCAAAAATTGGTGAACTGGTAAATTGGCTCAGCAAAAGTCAGCCTGAAACCTTTTTAGCAGAACACAGTTCAAACCTTAGCCTGCTGTTTTGTATTTTGTTAGCCAACATTTTCTTTGCCAGCCTCCAGTCCATTATTAAGCACCAAATTTTGTTTAGTTCTTTCCCAATGCGTTTGCGTTGGCGCTTTCACAATCTTTTGCTGAAACAAAGTCTCGACTTTTTTCATAATGATTTTGCAGGACGATTGTCTGCAAAGGTCATGCAAACAGCTCTCGCCGTACGCGAGTTCTGGGTCATTTTAGGCGACATGTTGGCCTATGTATTGATTTACTTTATCACTGTCAATCTAGTCCTTGGTGCTATTTCACCGTTGTTAATTGTGCCTTTGCTAGTTTGGTTGGCTTTATTTATTTGTGCTGCGTATTACTTTATTCCACGTTTAAGCAAAGTCTCTAACGAACAAGCTGATGCTCGTGCGGTGATGACAGGCCGTGTAACCGATGCTTATACCAATATTCAAACCGTTAAACTCTTTGCCCATGCTGGGCGTGAAAGCCAATATGCCAAAGCCTCGATGCAAGAGTTTATGGTTACGGTCTATAAGCAAATGCGGTTGGGCGCAAAGTATGAAATTAGCATCCTATTTTTAAATGTCGTGCTCTACGTTGGTGTCCTCGGCACAGCCGTCTGGTTATGGATGAATGGACAGGCTGAACTTGGTGTCATTGCAGCAGCAACAGCCATGATTTTAAAGCTGAGTAGTATTGCTGAGTTTATCATGTGGCAAACCTCAGCCTTATTTGAGAATGTCGGTACCATTCAAGATGGGATGAAAACGCTTGGTCGCCCGATTAATATCCAAGATAAGCCTAATGCTAAAGACCTTGAAGTTAAACAAGGTGTGATTGAGTTTAATGACGTAACTTTTGCGTATAACAGTAAAAATGTCATCGACAATTTAAACTTACATATTCGTGCAGGTGAAAAAATTGGGATTGTGGGTCGCTCTGGTGCAGGTAAATCCACCCTCATTCAACTTTTATTACATTTTTATCAGTTAAAACAAGGTGAAATTTTAATTGATGGACAAAATATTGAAGACATTACTCAAGATAGCTTACGTCGCAATATTGCTTTAGTCACTCAAGATACCTCCTTACTTCATCGTAGTGTCGCTGAAAACATTAAATATGGTCGTCCAAATGCAACAGATGAGGAAATGTTTGCTGCCGTACGCAAAGCCAAAGCTGACGAGTTTATCCCACAACTAACAGACTTACGTGGCAAATCGGGTTATGAAGCCTATGTCGGTGAGCGTGGGGTAAAACTTTCAGGTGGACAACGTCAGCGTATCGCAATTGCTCGAGTATTCTTAAAAGATGCGCCTATTCTGATTTTAGATGAAGCCACCAGTGCCTTGGATTCTGAGGTTGAAGCTGCGATTCAATCTAGTTTAGATGACCTCATGGAAGGTAAAACGGTAATTGCAATTGCACACCGACTCTCAACCATTGCACAAATGGATCGTTTAATTGTGCTCGATGAAGGTCATATTGCTGAGCAAGGGACGCATGAGGAACTGATTGAGAAAAATGGCATTTATGCACATTTATGGCAGCGTCAGACAGGTGGTTTTTTAACAGAACAACATCCGATCAAAGCGCAAAAGGAAGCTTAATATACTAAACAATATTATTGACTGAATGATCGTTTAAGCCTAGATCTCCTTAGAGATTTAGGCTTTTTAATTTATCTATAGTCACGATTAGCCTATTTATAACAATCGTTATAAGCACAGTAAAATACTTATGTGTGCAACGAAAAATTATGCTATTTATTATTTACTTGAAAGGAATTCAAACCCAGATAAACTGAACCTATATTTGCTCAAAGTATATTGTCAAACAATATACTTCATGGATTTTCATTATTCATGCCAATATAACTTCAGACCGAAAAGAAAGAAAAATGCAATGGATCGCGCATGAAAACAGTTTCACTTCGCCAAGATCAAGGAATTCCTGGTGTTTATGGCTTATTGTTATTAGATGTTGTGTCTCGCTGGGGCTATAACGCAGAGGCACTCTTTTCCCCTTTTCAACTCACCAGCGAACAACTTGCTGAGCCTGATTTTCGTATCCCAGTGCATACTGCGAATGAATTGGTTAAATTAGCCAGTCGTCTGACTGGTGAGCCCACTCTAGGCTACCATCTTGGTACGCAGATGCGTATTTCAATTCATGGTTTCATTGGCTATGCCATCATGACCACACATGATATTGGTGAAGCTTTGGTTCTGGCAAATCGTTTTATTCAACTACGTATGCCTTTTTTGCAGCTTTTCTTTTCTACCTTTGGCGAAAAAGCAACTTTACAATTACGTTGCGATGTTGATATTGAACCTTTGCGTACGGATATTGCGATCAGTATTATTTTTGGGATTGTGTCAATGAGTAAGGCACTCACTGGTATTGAGGCTCTGGCTGGTGAAATTGATTTCGATTTTCCAGAGCCAGAAGGCTTTGACCGCTACCGCACAAAGTTGCCTAACCATAGTGTTCGTTTTGATCAACCTCATCTACTTTTAAGCTTTGATAAACATTACTTAGGCTTTAAAATGGTCAATGCCGACCCACTTGCAAGCCAAATTGCGATTAATCAGTGTGAAGCCGAACTCTCCGCTATGGGTGAACGCCGAAGATTATCTATGCGAGTTCGTGACATTCTAACCCGATCGGAACAACACTACTTAAGCATCGAGCACGTGGCTGACCTATTACACATGTCTGATCGAACACTGAAACGCCAATTGGCTGCTGAAGGTACTTCATTTTCCACCATTGTTGACGAAGTTCGATACCGCCATGCCACCTCACTACTTTCTCGTACTGACTATAGTCTGGAACAAATTGCAGATGAACTAGGATATAGCGATGTAGCCAATTTTAGCCGTGCATTCAAACGCTGGAGTGGTCGCAGCCCAAGTAATTGGCGTAAAGATCCCTATTTATAAGCCTTTTGTTTTTATAAAAAAGCATGTATAAATCATGCAAAAATGTTTTTTGTATTTTAAGGAGTTATTCATGAATCATCCTTCAGAATTGAAGTATGCAAGTACACATGAATGGGTGCGTATTGAAGGTGATCTGGTTGTAACTGGTATTTCAGACCACGCACAGGATGCTTTAGGCGATTTAGTCTATGTTGAAACCCCAGAAGTTGGTCAACAGATCACAGCTGGTCAACAAGCAGGCGTCGTTGAATCAGTCAAAACAGCTTCTGACATTCATGCACCTGTATCAGGCACCGTTGTTGAAATCAATGCAAATTTGGAAGATGACCCAGACTTTGTCAATGATGACCCCTATGGTAAAGGTTGGATTTATAAAATTAAGCCTGACAATATGGCCGATGTTGAACAGCTTCTATCAAATACAGCCTATGAAGCTGGACTATAAATAAAACTGAAGCATTTGAAATAAGCAAAGTCAGTCTTCGGACTGATTTTTTATTATCCTCCTATTTTAAGAAATAAATCATTTTCTATAGCACAGTGACCGTCTATTTATTTCCATTTATCACAATAACTACACTTTTCACGTTTTTTGTACTATAATTAAATAATTCTAAACTGTACGATAGCGTCTCAAGATCCCTGCATAAAAAATATAAAAGCGCCTTGTGACTTAGCCTCAAACCAAAGGTTCAGCATGTCCACGTCCAATACCCCAACGCTGTGGAATAAGTCTTTTATTCTTTGCTTATTCAATAATTTGTTCTTATTCATTTTTTATTTTGCACAAACCACCATTCTACCAATTTATATTTTAAAAGATTTGGGCGGAAATCTTACGCAAGCAGGTTTAGCCATGACCTTGTTTATGGTTTCATCCATTGCTGTTCGACCTTTTAGTGGACTGATTATTGAAAAATTTGGTCAAAAGAAAACACTTTTCATTTCGGAAGCCTTATTTTGCCTATTTTCCTTAGCTTATCTCTTAGCTGATAACTTACAGGTGCTTTTATTGATTCGTTTTCTGCACGGCATCTGGTTCAGCATTGTTACAACTGTGGCTGTTCCTATTGTGAATGAGTTTATCCCAGAGAAACGTAAAGGCGAAGGTATGGGCTATTTTGTCATGTCAATTAACCTAGGTATTGTTCTAGGACCATTCATCGCTTTGACGCTTATTCAGTCTATGTCTTATCAAATGGTTGCAGGATTTTTGGCATTTAGTGTCTGGCTTGGTTTTCTCTTTTGCTTTTTTATCCCAATTCCTTCGAAGCCCAAACATTCTAAATCTAGTAAAAAACATAAGCTCAGTAGAGATGATTTTATAGAAATAAAAGCCTTAAACATTTCAATTATGGCCATGATTATCTCTTTTTCCTATGCCAGCATCATGTCGTTTATCTCTACCTATGCAGAGTCTAAGCATCTGCTTAATTATGCAAGCTTGTTTTTTATTGTCTTTGCTATTGCTATGATGAGCCTACGCCCTATTACTGGCAAGATTTATGATCAACATGGTGCAAATTATGTAATTTATCCTGCTATTCTCTTGTTTAGTTTAGGTCTTGTAATCCTAAGTCAAATTCAATCATTAGCGGGCTTGCTCATTGCAGCAATATGTGTAGGTATGGGCTTCGGTTCAGCTCAACCCTGCCTACAAACCCTAGCCATTCAACGTGCTGAAAAGCATCGGATTGGACATGCAACTTCCACATTTTTTACCATGTATGACTTAGGTATTGCTTTAGGTTCAATTTTGCTGGGACTACTGATTTCAAAACAGGGCTATAGTTTCACCTATTTACTGTGTGCAACAACGACAGCTTTAAGTTTACTCTTCTATACTTATGTCGTAAATCGTAAAAATATATCTAAATAGAAGTGTCCGCAGGTTCTGATCATTAAACATACGGACTCAAAGCTTAGCTTTCAGCTTGTGTTTCTTCTAAGTCTTTTGACTTCTCAGGAGTTGTTTGATCAAAAGATAAAACACTACTTGTATTCAAATGTGGATTTGCTCTACTGCTTTTGAGTTTAATTTGTAAGCGCAATTCATTTACCGAGTCTGCATTGCGTAATGCTTCTTCATAGGCAATTGCACCTTGATTATACAAATCAAATAAAGCCTGATCGAATGTTTGCATTCCAAGCTCTCTTGACTTTGCCATCACTTCCTTAAGCTCATGAAAATTCCCCTTTAATATCAAGTCTGACATCAAAGGCGTATTGAGCATGATTTCCACTGCTGCCCGGCGACCACGACCATCTTCAGTACGGACTAAACGCTGCGAAATAATCGCCTTCATATTTGAAGATAAGTCCATCAAAAGCTGATTTCTTCGTTCTTCTGGAAAGAAGTTAATAATACGGTCTAGGGTTTGATTGGCATTATTGGCATGCAAAGTTCCAAGACACAAATGTCCTGTTTCTGCAAAGGCAATTGCATGCTCCATCGTTTCAGTATCTCGAATCTCACCAATTAAAATAACATCAGGTGCTTGGCGAAGTGTATTTTTTAAGGCATTGTGCCAAGAATGGCTGTCCACACCTACTTCTCGGTGAGTAATCATTGATTTTTTGTGCTTATGTACATACTCGACAGGATCCTCAACGGTAATAATATGCCCTGCTGAGTTTTCATTTCGATGGTCAATCATGGCTGCTAAAGAGGTTGATTTACCAGATCCTGTACCACCAACAACCAATACCAGACCGCGCTTTTCCATAATCACATCTTTTAAGGACTCTGGAAGCTGCAACTTGGTAAAATTCGGTATTTCAGCAGCAATCGTACGAATAACCATCCCTACTTGTAGTTGTTGCTGGAAGACATTGACACGAAAACGAGAAACATTGGGAACACTAATTGCAAAATTACACTCAAGCTCAGTTTCGAATTCTTGACGTTGCTTTTCGTTCATTAAACTATAGGCAAACAGCTTAGTTTGATCTGCTGCTAAGTTCTGTTGCCCTAAAGGCTTCATCAAGCCTTGATGCTTGATACTCGGAGGAAAGTCCGCAGATATAAACAAATCTGAACCACCATACTCAACCACCTTGGTGAGCATGTGGAACATCATTCGACGAGCTTCTTCTAAGAGTTCTGCAGTATACATAGTGTTCTCTAAAAATTAGTGCAAATAGCTGACCCTAAAAAGCATTTTTGTTAAAAATACAATTTGTTATCATGTTTCTAAGGTTACTGATTGTGCATAACTTTAACCGCCAGCTCAACCTCATTTATTCTTTCATAAATCATTTTTAACTTATTTTTCAAATTATTATCAGTATTTTCTGAACTACATCACAAAAAAAGACCTTCAAATCTGAAGGTCTTTTTATAGGTACTTCAATCATGCGCTGCGCTGTATAGCATGCATTCTTAAAGTATCAGCAATATCTAATAGTACCTGTTGTGTTTTTTCCCATCCTAAACATCCATCCGTTACCGATTGGCCATAGACCATATCTGATGAGATCTTTTGATGACCATCTACCAAGTAACTTTCAAGCATGACACCACATACATTACTTTGAGCACGCTCTTCAACAATACTACGCAATACCTCAGGTTGATTGAGCGGATTTTTGGCACTATTACCATGACTACAGTCAATCACTAGAGCCGGTAATTCGCCTTTCACTTTATCCTGCATTTGGCGAATATGTGTTAAGTCATAATTAGGTCCAGAATTTGCACCGCGTAAAATTAAATGAGGCTTCGGATTTCCAGTAGAGTGCAACATGCATGCCATGCCTTGCTGCCCCACCCCCATGAACTGATGCGGATTTGTCGCTGACTGAATCGCGTCCAATGCAATTTGAATAGAACCATCTGTCCCGTTTTTGAAGCCTATGCTGAATGGCATGTGACTTGAGATTTCACGGTGAATTTGCGACTCACTCGTACGTGCACCAATCGCCCCCCATGCCAACAGATCATCAAAATATGCTGTTGCCATTGGACTTAAAATTTCTGAGGCAATAGGCAGTCCTTTTTCAATAATGCTTAAATACAATGCACGAGACTGCTCTAGGCCTAACTGCATATTTGAGGAACCATCTAACATTGGGTCGTATAAAAAGCCTTTCCAGCCAACGGTTGTCCGTGGTTTCTCGATATAAGCACGCATAACGAAGAAAATTTGGTCTGCAACTTTGCTCTGTAATTGTTTTAATTTTTCAGCATATTCTAATACTGCAATCGGGTCGTGAATAGAACATGGTCCTGTAATCACCATAAGACGATGATCCTGCCCACTCAAAATCTTTTGAATCGTTTGACGCTGTTCAGCAATTTGTAAGTTTAATGCTGCTGAAAGTGGTAGCTGTGTTTTGAGTTGCTGTGGTGAACTTAAAGACGTTTCTTGAGCTGTTTGTTGAGCTTGTTGTAGTGCAGTATTTAGAGCATTCATTGGTTTGTATCCTTTGGACTGTGGTCTCAGTCCGAGCTTTTATTTGAGCGTTATGGGTCTAATGGATTGTTCGGCTGAAGTCATAAATTGACTAAAGTAAAACCAATAAAAGTTGCTAAAGTATGAATAGTTAATCGTTTTCATGAAGTTCTCCAAAATTTATTAAAACAGCAGATATAAAAAAACCTGATCAGGGTTGCCGATCAGGTATTAACTGGGTGGGCAACCTTTTGATGCCCGAACGCGTTCAGGCAACTATCTAAATTGCCAAAAATAATATGTCGCGTTAGAAACTACAGGTTGCTTTAACATTTTTATATCTTCAAAAATATGTTATCTGAAATTTAAAATACGCTGATTTTTTTGCTTTTACAACACTTTTTTATAGAAAAGTGTTGTTCTATCTCCATAAACACAACCCTCCAGGAAAATCGGAAATCATGCAAGCTGTCTTTGTCTAAAGATCAATGTTTAGTGTCGTTTTAATAATTGCATTTCAGCCTGTTGAGCCGAAACTGGAGGGCTAAACAAATAGCCCTGCCCAATATGACAACCCATTTCCCTTAAAAGTTGTAATTGAGTAGCTGTTTCAATGCCTTCAGCAATAATATCCATAGATAATAAGGGGCCCAGTTTAGCTAATCCCTCAACAATCGCATAAATTGATTTATCTTCACTTAATCGCTGTACAAATGAGCAATCAACTTTAATGATATCAACAGGATAATCTCGTAAATGAGTTAGTGAAGAATGCCCCGTGCCAAAATCATCTAATGCAATTCTCACACCATTGGCTTTAAGTTTTTTTAAAGCTCGAATAACGTACTCATAACCCCGTTCTGCTAAATGGTACTCTGTGACTTCTATTTCAACAAATTTTGCTGGAATAGCATGTGTTTTAAGCCGTTTTAAAAATATTTCTGCGAAGTTATCTCGCATAAATTCAACAGGTGCAGCGTTGATTGAAATAGGAACAACCTTTAACCCTTTTGCGAGCCATTCAGTAATCTGTTTAAAAACCTGATTCTGCATAATTTCACTTATACGACTAGATAGCTCATAATCATTAAATGCAGCAGCAATTCTTGCCGGGCTTTGAATATTATTATGTTCATCTCGCCAACGTAATAATGCTTCATAACCAATAATTTTTTCGGACTTTAAACAGACTTTAGGCTGAAAATAAGCCTCAATAGTCAAGTTACGAATAATTTGATGTGCGCAATTCAGTTGTGCTGAATGCTCTCGAACAGCATTAAACATGTCTTGATCAAACATTCGCATACCGCCACGCCCTTGGGCTTTAACATCGGTAAGTGCGGTATCTGCACACTTCATTAACTCGACAATATCACTAGCATCATCTGGATATAAGCCACAGCCAATACTCATGCCGCCATTAATATAATTACCTGCGAATGTAATCGGGATCTCTAATTGCTTTAAAATCAGTTGAGCAATTTCATTGAGTTCACCAATATCTCGTACATGTGGAATAATGACTCCAAACTCATCACCGCCAAGACGCGCCAAGAATGCTCGTCCTTCAAGAGTCTGTTTTAAGCGTTTAGATAATATGCGCAAAAGATGATCGCCTGCAGCATAACCCAGCGTATCATTAATTGTTTTAAAGTGATCTAAATCCAACAACATCACAGCAAGCTTTTGCTTTTTATCCCGTGCATTTGTATATAGTTTTCTTATTTTTTCTTTAAACGCTCTGCGGTTATTTAAGCCTGTAAGTTCATCCCGTTCATTTCCTTGTTTAAGCTTTTGTTCTGCCAAGTATTGTAAAGTTACATCACGTGAAACACATAAAATACTTTGGGTTTTACCATCGACATCTAGTACAGGTGTAAGCACATTATCCCAGTAATAGACACTGTCTTTAGAAAAGCTCATGCCATTAAAACGTGAGTTTTTTCCATTGTTAGCATCGAGCATCGCCTTTTTAGCTTTTTTACGAATCGCTTGTGGCAAAATTTCGATCCAAGACATGCCAAACTCTTTTAAATCTGCACGCCCAAAAAAATTTTCACATGCTGACTTATTCATGTGTGTGATTGTGCCATCAGGGTCAACCACAATAATACAATCCACACTGGCATCCAACATATCGGCATGAGCTCTTAAAAGAGCCAATGATTCAATATAGATTTTCATGCCCTGATGAATATTGGTACAACTGATTTTAAAACCACCGATTGGACTATTTTCCAACTCAGCTTGAATTAAAAACCAGTGATACTCGCCTTGTTGGTTACGAATTCGGCAGGATTTTTCAAATTTATGTTTGACCACAATTGCTTGATGCAAAAAGTCATCAAGTACTTGAACATCTTCAGGATGAATATAATGAAGTAAATTAAATTCTTGTTCTGATATATTCATCACACCCAAATATTGGCGTAGGGGTAAGTTTAGGTACTTACATACATGACTATGCAACCAAAAAAGCTGTGGAATAGAATCAATCAATAAACTGTCATTTTTAGAAATGGCAGTTTTCCCTGCCTCATGTTCATAAGCAAAATTTTTAGATTTAATTTTCGGCTGTGATTGGATTCGCGACATAATAATTATCTGCAACTTAAACTAGCTGATTTAATCCGTAATCAGACATATTGTTTAAAAAAGAAATCAAGCAAAGTCATAAATATAAATTAAAAAAACAAAGAAAAACAAATGTGAAGTGACGTTGCGTGATTGCCATCACACCATGCATCATATACAACTTATATGAGCCTATACCAATGAAAAATTGCAACATTTACACAAATCCGACAAATAAACAGAAGCGATATTTGAAATTAAACTCACCCTATCCTTGCTGGGGAAAAGAGCATATAAAAAAATTAATAAAATTTAAATAATAACAACTAGATAAAATAAAAGTTCAAACATGCAGACAGATCACTGATTATTTTTAGTTATAATGAAACATTATTTATCAGTATTTTATGCGCTAATTTTGAGCAAAAAAAGAAGTCTAATTGGTAGATCCATTCCAATTAGACTTTTACTGAATTAATGCATTTTAAATACATTAATTCAGTAGCGCTTTCTTCAATAAATTTAGATTGTGTTTAATAAATGAAAATGAATTTTCATTCTTTTCATAGCACTGGTTTGGTAATGAATATTTCGCCAATTTTGCCCAAACAGATGAAAACTGTTTGATAAAACTGGCTTCATTGTAATGAATCCCATAATCCGCACATAATTCTTTAACTTTTGGGGCTACTTGTGCGTAGCGATTTGCAGGCATATCTGGAAAAAGATGATGTTCAATTTGATGGCTCAAGTTGCCACTTAAGATATGGAGCCACTGTGTTCCAGTAAAGTTACTCGAACCTCGAATTTGACGCAGATACCACTCGGCCCGTGTTTCATTGTCGATATTGTCCATTTCAAAATTTTCAGCGTCTTCGGTAAAGTGACCATTAAAAATCACCGCGGATGCCCATAAGCTACGAATAACATTCGCTACAGCATTTCCTGTAAAGACAGGCAATGCATTTGGCCCAGCGATGATGGGGAAAAAGACATAGTCTTTAATCACTTGGCGTTTCATCTTCTGTCTAAAATTATATGACTCTACCCAAACTTCACGCCATGTTTTGGTTTTATAAGCGACCACATCTTCGATATGCAGATTTTGTATGCCAACGTACCACTCAAAAAATACCATCAACTGAGCAGCTAAAGGCAAATTCAGCAAAAAGCGAGGTTCCCATTTCTGTGCATCACTCACACGGACTAAGCCATAACCGACATCATGATCCATCCCGACAATGTTGGTATAGGTATGATGGATGTAATTATGTGTATGCTTCCAGTCGGGGCCTGTGGCCATAGTATCCCAATCATAATTGCTACCATTGAGACTCGGATCATTTAGCCAGTCAAACTGACCATGCATGACATTATGCCCAAGTTCCATATTTTCTACGATCTTAGATACCCCCAATAAACCTGTGCCCAAAAGCCATACTGGAGGTAACCACCCTGCAAACATGAGCATTGTACGTGCGCCTATTTCGCTATAGCGGACAAAATTTCGGATTGTGTAAATATATTCGGCATCTTTTTCATTGAGGCTTTCCATCACTTCACGGCGGATCGCTTCAACCTTTAAGCCAAACTCTTCGATTTGTGCAGGACTTAAATATTTGGATTTACTGCTTTCACTAAAATATACGGGAAGATTCATATCTATACCTTCTTAAAGGTTAATTACAACAGGACTAACCGCCTGTGAAATGCATAACTTAATTTGAGTGTTATTGTTTTGATCCAGTTCACCTGTGAGTAGATTACGCACCACACCCTGAACTTTGGTACATGAACAAGTATTACAAATCCCCATACGACAGCCATGTGCGGGACGTAAACCCGCCTGTTCGGCACTTTCTAATAAATTGCTTTGAGCTTGAAACTGTTGCTGCGAACGTTGAAATGTGACCATTTGAGCGTTCTGAGTGTGATCGACAGTAATTTGAAAGTATTCGGTATGCAGATGGTCAATTAAGTCTAAAGCCAGATAGATTTGTGTCAGACTTTGCATCATATTGGCAGCACCGCAGGCATAACATTCGCGTTGTTCAAAACCTTCAACCTTTTGGCTAAGCAAGTCTTGGCTCAGATGTTGTTTATCCAGCAAGGTATTTATATGATGATATTTAAACTGCGGATAATGTTCCGCTAAACGTTGCAGTTCTACGTGAAAGGCATCATCCCGCGTAAAGTAAATTAGATCAATATGGGAAACTATTTGTGTTTGTTTTAATGCAGCATTAATCAATGCGTAAATTGCAGTAATGCCACTTCCAGAGGCAATCATCAGTGCAGAATGAGGCTGCGTTTTTAAAACAAATTCACCCTGCGATTGGGAAATTTCAACTACACTTTTTTCGAACTGCTGAGTAAGCGTATTTGAGACTTTTCCCTGTTTTCTTACAGCAATCACAAGATTACCATTGTCTAAAATCTCGACAATCGAATAGCTACGTTGCCAACGTACACCACCTATAAGCACCGTTACTAAGATGCTTTGCCCAGCTTGATAACCAGCGACTTTAAAATGACGATTTGGCTGTAACTGCATGCACACGAAGTCATCTGACAAATGATGCTTTGCAACAATCTGTGCTTTGGCCTTTTTCCAAGCCCACAGCGGATTTACTTTTTCAGCTAGAAAATCCACAAAATCTTCTCGAACCCATTCTGGGTGGTACTCAATATGCTTTCCCATAGTCACCCTCTGATCTAAATTTATTTTTATACAAGTGTGCATTATTGAATCATCAAGATACGGTTAGAAGTTGTTTTCAGCTATGTCATAAAAGGACAAAATCTAACAAATTGACATTTTCTATCATTTTTGTCTAACAATATGAACAGTTTTGCCACCCCACTTTTCGTTTCATTAAAAACAAAAAAACCAAGCCTAAGCTTGGTTTTCTAAATGTATTACACTGAATTAGTCTTCAAAATGAATCACTGTACGGATAGATTTGCCATCATGCATCAAATCAAACGCTTCATTGATTTTGTCGAGCCCCATAGTATGAGTGACAAATGGAGCTAAACGAATGTCTCCACTCATGGCTTCTTCAACCATACCCGGCAGTTGTGAACGACCTTTTACACCGCCAAAAGCAGTCCCTTTCCAAGTACGACCAGTAACCAGTTGGAACGGACGTGTTGAAATCTCTTGGCCTGCACCTGCTACACCAATAATCACCGACTGGCCCCAACCACGGTGTGCACATTCCAATGCTGAGCGCATGACATTGGTGTTACCAATACATTCAAATGAGTGATCAACCCCCCAACCTGTCATTTCAACAATCACTTCCTGTACAGGACGGTCATGGTCTTTTGGGTTTACAAAATCAGTTGCCCCGAATTCTGCTGCTAATTTATATTTGTCAGGGTTCGTATCAACCGCAATAATACGACTGGCTTTAGCCTTTTTTGCACCTTGTACAACAGCTAGACCAATACCACCTAGACCAAAGACAGCAACGGTATCGCCCTCTTGTACTTTGGCTGTATTTTTGACTGCACCTAAACCAGTGGTCACGCCGCAACCCAATAGGCATACGTGTTCTGGGTTAGCTTCTGGATTGATTTTAGCCAAAGACACTTCTGCGACAACAGTATATTCAGAGAATGTTGAACAACCCATATAGTGATAAATCGGTTGTCCATTATAAGAAAAACGCGTTGTACCATCTGGCATCAAACCTTTACCTTGAGTTGCACGAACAGCTACACATAAATTGGTTTTACCTGACTGGCAGAATAAACACTCGCCACACTCAGCTGTATATAGTGGAATAACATGATCGCCCGGCTGAACGCTAGTGACACCTTCACCCACCTGAACCACGATACCCGCACCTTCATGGCCTAAAACCGCAGGAAAAACACCTTCAGGATCATCACCAGATAAAGTAAATGCATCGGTATGGCAAACACCTGTATGCGTAATCTTGACTAAAACTTCACCCTTTTGCGGTGGAGAAACATCAATTTCTACAATTTCCAGAGCTTGTCCTGGTCCAAAGGCAACGGCCGCACGTGATTTCATTTTCGCTATCCTTAACAGCTATTTAACAGATGAGCTACAGTAACCGCTTTTTATTCACGGTTTCAACCTATAACATGTGAAATATATAACTTATAAAAATTAGGTCTTTAAAACCAATATGCAGATATCAACTTTTTGTAGACCACTAATTGTACTGAGTACAGCTTTTACACTCGCGGGATGCCAACTCGCCCCCAATCAGGCTAAGCCCTCAGCCCCAGTCGAAGTTTTTGCACAGCATTGGCTCAATGAGCAAGACGTATCTACACAACAAAAGCAAGGGCTTACAGCCTATTTGGCGCTTGATGAGGCTTTCATGAGTATTGCTTCACGTCTACATTTGATTCGCGAAGCTAAACACAGTCTGGATGTTCAATACTATATTTGGGGGGATGACTTTATTGGTCATATGATGTTACATGAACTGCTAAATGCTGCGGATCGTGGTGTAAAAGTACGTTTATTAATTGATGACCAAAACGGCACTGCATTAGATGAAACGTTCAAAACATTAGTCGCTCATCCCAATTTTGAAATTAAATTGTTCAATCCTTACAAATACAGACATTTACGTGTGATTGATTATGCTTTCCGCTTCAAGCACATCAACCATCGTATGCATAATAAACTTATCATTGCCGATGGCTCCATTGCCGTAACTGGTGGTCGTAACATCAGTAGTGAATACTTTGACGCCAGTGAAAACTTCCAATTTACCGATTTAGACATTTTGTTTTATGGGCAAGCTGTAGAGCAAGCCAATCGTGTATTTCTAGACTTTTGGAATGATGACTTAAGCTACGCTGTACCACAATTAATCGGTCAAGGAACTCAACAAGCGCTGACTGATTTAAGACAACATTACGAAGCTGATGCTTTAGATAAAAACGTCATTGAGCGAAAAATTGATCGGGCACGATCAGAAGTCAATACAGAGCTGAATCAACACCCTATAAATTGGGCTAAAGCACATTTTATTGCAGACTCTCCCAATAAAATTCGTGCGAATGCAAAGCCTCATGAAATGATTGTCAATCAAATGTTTAATTTGATGGGCAAGCCCGAACAGCATATGGAGTTAGTTTCAGCTTATTTTGTTCCAACAACGGCTGGTACAGAGTATCTTTCAAGCCTTGCGAAAAATGGTACTCGCGTTCGCGTTCTGACCAACTCTTTATTTGCCAATGATGTGGCAATCGTTCATGCATTTTATAAAAAATATCGCCACGATTTACTTAAAAATGGCGTAAAGCTGTATGAGTTTAAACCTTATATTGAAAGAGAAAATCGAACATGGTATGAAGTTGCTACAGGTAATGTGATTCCAGCAAAAGGCAGAAGCTCATCTCGATTACATGCCAAATTTTTTGACATTGATGGAAAAGTATTCATTGGTTCATTTAACTTCGACCCACGTTCAGCTCATTTAAATACAGAAGTGGGCTTAGTCGTGGAGTCGGATCAATTACAAAATGCAATTTCTGAAAAGTTAGATCAGTATTTGCCTCATATTGCCTATGAATTAAAACTCGATAAACAAGGTCAACTCATTTGGCTCGACCGTCAAAGAGATGGCACTATTATTGAACACCATAAAGAACCCGAAACAACCAAATTCCAAAGATTTATGATGAAAACTGTCTCATATTTACCTATTGAATGGATGATGTAATGACAAAGAGATGACGATTAAACATTTTAACTCACTTACTCCAACTCACTATACACTGCACAAAGTCTTCATATTGATCATTTGGTTTAAAAAATAAGTTGAGCTAAAAGCCAAATGTAGTGAACGTTATGAAAAAATAAGCCCAAACTCATCTTATTTAATACTTAAATTCGCTCATAGCTTTGAAAGATTTTACTCACTCCAGACTTTGATTTAACATATCCAGCTTTCGTTATATCCCTCCTTTTAAAGCTCAGTAATGCAATTTTTTGATTTAAGCCAACAGTTTAATTTAAGCAATATTTTAACCCCATATAAAACACTTGATGATTTGGCTAAGCAAGAGTGGGTTCTAAGTAAAGTTCGTGTAGAGCATGATTGTTTAAGTGATCAAGACAATATAGAAGGACAAGTGGTTTTAAAGTCCAACGAAAATATTCAAATCGAACTCGAATGGCTCATCCAAGATACTGGACATGAACTATTGATCCAGTTTAAAGGAATAGAAACGCCAGTAACCGAAGAAACCTTTGTCCTCATCAAAGGTGTCCAGTTAATAGATGAAAGTCGGAGTCCTCTTTCCTCAAGTGCACTCAGTCTCTGGCTAGATGGAACTTTATTTCCCTTACTACCACAACTACGCCAGCAAATTAAAGCACGATTGAATTTATGGGACTATGTTGAATATGATGATTAATACAAATCATTTATCCATCAGATCAACTAAAATGACTTAAAGTAAGCCTATTTCTTTAAATAAGCATTGATAAGCATCAGCTTTTTTCTCTAAAGCCAAAGGATAAGCGCGCGAAGAGGATGGCATGCGATACAGACTCAAGTCTCGTCCTGCAAAATGTGTCTCAGACTTCATTCCAATTTGTGGTTTTAAAGTCCCATTAGGCATAGACAGCATGAGCGTATCAGTGGCTTTATCACCGGTGGTCATGACATTATGACACTCGGGCATCTGTTTAAGTAAATATTGTAGATTGGTCGGGGTAACGATTTGTAGAAACTTATCCGAAGCATTGCCTTTTTGGCGGATCACTTTATAGGCTGTATCAAATATCGCAATACCTCGTTCATTTAAAAAAGTACGGATTTGTTGTTCTTTAAATGTCTTCTGCTCGATATTGAGAAAATAGTTTTTATCTTGAAAAAAACATAGACCAAATATTTTCCACATATCATTTTGAAAATTTGGATAATAAAAATCCATTTTCCAGCGTGTTTTCGGTGGAGGAAAACTACCTAGCATTAATAATTTGGCATTCTGTGGTAAAAACGGTTTGAGTGGATGTGTTTCAATTTCAACTGAGGTCGTCATAAATTATTTTAAACCCGTTCAAAATGCTGACGTATTTTTTCAGCTACTTGTTTGCCCCATAGCTGATAAATTTCTTTGCTCGGGTGAAAGCCGTCCTCTGCCATATCCAAATTCAGATTTTTAAATTTCTCTAAATCGTATTCAATCCAATCCATCTGCTGTTCTTGCGCAACAAATTGACTGAGTTTTAAATTCATCGCTTTAGCGTATTGACCAAATAACCATGCAAGTGGGTTTGGAAGTGCAGGAAACTGATCCATCGGAGGTACTCCCGATGCAATCGTCAGTTGTGGGCTAAATTTATGTTTGAGTATTTGATAAAGTTGTTTCTGTTTTACGATCCAAGCCCGTGGCGAGGTAAATTTTGTAATGTCATTGACACCGACAGAAGTAATAATCACATCAAAATGCCGTGTCTCAAGTGTTTGAATGGCATGAATGACTTGATCTGTGGTGAAGCCAGTCGTTGCATGTAAATAAAATTGAATACTAAATTCAGATGACAGCTCAGTTAAAATTGAACCTAATAATGCATCATCCTGCACATTTACACCAACACCTGCTGCCGCTGAGTCACCCAAAATGAGTAATGACAGTGTTTTGCCTACACCTTTTTTTCCAACGCGCTCACCAATTGGCTCGGGCAGTCGTGGTGTATTTTTTTTTACTTGGTAACCCTGTAAAAGAATGACAGGAACTAAAACAAGTGTATAAATTTTTAAGCGCATGTTAGCTAACTAGATCTTCGGTAGCCTAAATATAAAAACAGTATACGTTGAATTGAATCCATGCAAAGAATGAAAAACTGTAAAGTTAAAAAACATATTTAGAAAACTGCCATAACACGCAAAGTAAACATGTGGCAGTTTCTACATTCAAATTCACTATTTTTAATATATGAACGACTATAAACATGCCAGTTGAGCAATTTAACTCTCAGCAGATCAAGTCAAAAATCCATCTCTTTTCAGCTTAATTTTTTATTTTTCTAAATGACAAATATAATCAACCACTTCGCTTGCCATCATACTAAAGCGACTATTGGCAGGCACATCAAAACTTTCACCCGCATGATAAAGCATCATCTCAGTCTGTAGCCCAATTTTGACTTGGCATTGACCTGAAACAATTTCAATATGTTCCGCAACATGTGTTTCAAAAGTTAAAGGTTGATCTGTAGGCAAAATAACCCCTAGGGTCTTTCGTGAACCATCTTCACATTGAATGACATGACTGATTGAGCGCCCACCAAAGTGAACATTGGGTTTTTTTCTTACCGAAACAAAGTCGAACTGATTTGACATCTTCATCACCTCTTTTCTTCAATGCTACACTGATTTTATGACTAACTCATGAATCCATTCAAATGCTCATCTGACATAACAGTATTTGTTTAGAAATGCCCTGACATTGTTCAAGATAAAAAGGCTGATTTACAGCCTTTTTATCTCAAGGATTAGCCCAGTTTATTAACCAATTTCAGTGGTAAAACTTTCATCGCTAAACCGAGCGGTAACCAAGGCCATTTAGGAACATAGGCTTTTACTGGAGCTTTTTCAATTTCTACTGCCAAGAGTCGTGAACCTGTTTTTTCATCCACTTCAAAAGGCAGTGGTTTAGCACCCTCGTTGATTTCTGTACGAATATAGCCAGGGAAAATCGTGGTGACTTTGATTGGGGTATTCAGCAGTTCGGCACGGATCCCTTCAGCCAAATGTGCAACACCTGCTTTACTTGCACCGTATGCTGTCAAATGTTTCGGCATACCACGGACTGCACTCATAGACGAGATAACAACCAAATGTCCTGCATTTTGCTCACGGAAAATTTCAACCGCAGCTTCACACTGTGCCAAAGCTGAAATAAAGTTGGTTTCTACCGTAGCTTTATTAATTGCAAAACTTCCTTTACCAATACGACGCCCATCACCAATTCCAGCATTGACAATGACTCGATCTAAATGACCAAAGTCTTGTTTAAATGAGCGAAACACTTCGAAGACTTGTTCATAATTGGTCACATCTAAAACTTTAGTTATGACTTTTACCCCGTACTGGCTTTCAAGTTCTTGCTTTAAGCTTTCAAGGCGTTCCAAGCGCCGTGCACAAATAGCCAAATTGTAGCCTTTCTGTGCAAATTCGCGTGCCATACCTGCACCAATACCAGAACTTGCCCCTGTAATTAAAATTGTTTTAGCCATGTCTTAATCCTTCCCTTAGATCCATGTCAATAAGTTTGAGTTTTCGGCTTTAATAAAATGATGTTCATTGAGGCTTAACAGTTGTGGTTCATTCCCCACCAAGCGCAAAGTGGTCATGCTACTGTTGGCAATGGCCCAATTTAAAGCGAAGGTTTTATTTGGACTCAGTCCTAACAGCTTACCAGCCACCACAGAGATTACGCCGCCTGACGTAAATACCACTGCATAACGAGGCTTAGTTTGTGCCAGTTCATCACACAAATCTTGTAAAGCACCTTCAATCCGACTTTTAAAAGCAGGCCACGATTCATCATATTCATGATGATAGTCACCACCTGTCCAGCGTTCAATTGCCCCTTCAAATATCTTGGCTAAATAAGCACGTGGATTGGATTCTTTGGCCACATCAGCTTTGAGTAAGTGCGGCTCATTAAAACGCGGTTCATAGTGAGCAAAGACTTGCTGATGATTAAACTCATTCCATGCAGAATTGGTCAAAACATCCACTTCAGGAAAACATTCCGCCAAAGAAATACACGCGGTTTGCTGATGTCGTTGCATAGAGCCAGACACCGCTACAGGTGCTTCTTTTAAAATTTGATCAAAATATTGACCCAAAATTTTGGCTTGCAACTCTCCATTTGGTGAAAGTTGGTCATAACTTTCAGCACCAAAAGATGCTTGTCCGTGGCGAATGAAATAAATAGTGGTCATTTACCTAAAATTTCCTTCATTTTGACAATATATTTTTGTGCCACATCATTGGCCTCAATTTTCTGTAAACCAATCAGTTTGAGCGCGCGAATGTGTAAAGCATGAATGACTATCCAAAAATCTTTAAAGGCAGGGTTATTGGTCTGTTTATGGTGAAAACGATAATAAATCTGTTGTGCAATTACAGCTAAACGGAAAATGCCAAAGACTTCATAGAAAGTCCAATTGTCCGTTTCTAAGCCTGTTTTTTCTAAATAATATTCCACCACTTGTTTACGTGTGTACATTCCCTTTAAGTTAGTCGGCTGGCGACGTGTCGCTTTAAACAAAGCATTGTCAGATTCTTCAACCCAATAAGCCAAAGCCGAACCTAAGTCCATGAGTGGATCGCCAAGCGTTGCCATTTCCCAATCTAAAACGCCAATAATTTGCGTCGGATGATTCGGATCTAAAATGACATTATCAAAACGCCAATCATTATGAATCACACAGGTTTTTGAATCCGCAGGAATGTTGTCTTTGAGCCAATTCCGCACATATTTAAATGAAGGCACATTAATGGTTTTGGCTTTCTGAAAGCGTGCATCCCAACCTTCAACTTGACGGCGGCAGTAACCCTCACCCTTGCCTAGGTTTTCCAGTTCTGTGCCTTGATAAGGTACTTGATGCAACTCGATGAGTTTATCAATCACATTGACACATAACTCACGAACTTGGGTTTCACTGAAATTCAACTCTCTAGGCAAATTAGCACGTGGAATAATGCCTTCTACGCGTTTCATTACATAGAAGTCACAGCCAAGAACAGATTCGTCCTGACACAATGCAACCATTTCAGGTAAAACAGGATAAAAAGGACTTAAGTTTTTTTGTACATGATATTCACGTGCCATGTCATGTGCAGATTTGGCTTTGGTCCCTTTAGGCGGGCGACGTAAAATCAGGTCAAGATTGTCGTATTTCAACCGATACGTCCAGTTCGATGCACCACCAGAGTATTGTGTCACCTCGACCTGCCCTTGTAGATCGACACCTTGTGCTTTAAGCCAATTTTCCACAGCTACAGCGTCTAGTTCTTCACCTGCTCGAACTGTTCCACCTACATCAATCGCTGACATTTTCTTTTTCCCAAACTATCAATCTTTTCTTCACGTTTTAGAAGATCATCTATTCTTTTTAAACTGCGAACCAAATAGATGATCTATCCCACTCTTATTTTTTACGACGTGTACTATGTCCACGTTTTGCTAACTCTAATTTGGCAATCATGCCTTTATGCACTTCATCTGGTCCATCTGCCAAACGCAGTGAACGTGCTTGAGCAAAGAAGCCAGTCAAAGGTGTATCTCGTGATACTCCTGCACCACCGTGAATTTGAATGGCCATATCGACCACTTTTTCAAGCACACTTGGTGCAACCACTTTGATGGCAGAAATTTCTGTTAATGCCGCCATATTCCCTAAAGTATCCATTTTATACGCAGCATACAAGGTTAATAAACGTGCTTGATCAATCGCAACACGTGCATCTGCCACACGCTCAAGGTTCCCACCTAGTTTTAAAATTTCTTTGCCAAATGCAGTACGGCTCATCCCACGGTCAATCATTAACTCTAAAGATTTTTCCGCAGCCCCAATACAACGCATGCAGTGATGAATACGTCCAGGCCCTAAACGACCTTGCGCAATCTCAAAACCTTGACCTGCGCCACCAATAAAGTTAGAAACAGGTACACGAACATTATTAAAGCTAATTTCGCCGTGACCATGTGGAGCATCATAGTCACCAAAGACTGGTAACATCCGTTCTATTTTGACTCCAGCAGTTTCAACAGGCACTAGAACCATCGAATGTTGATGGTGGCGATCTTTGGTTTCATCGGGTGTATGCGCCATAAAAATAATAATTTTGGCATTTGGGTCACCTAAGCCTGAAGACCACCATTTACGTCCATTTAAGACAATTTCATCGCCTTCAATCACAGCTGTCGCTTGCATATTGGTCGCATCAGATGAAGCAACAGCAGGTTCTGTCATACAGAAAACAGAGCGAATTTTTCCATCTAGGAGTTGAGTCAACCATTGTTGCTTTTGCTCTTCTGAACCATAACGCCATAATACCTCCATATTGCCACTGTCAGGTGCATTACAGTTAAATACGGTCGGCGCAAGAAGACTCCGACCTGTGAGTTCTGCAATGTGAGCATACTCTTGTACGGATAGACCTTGGCCCAACTCTGGACACGGCAAAAACATATTCCATAAACCCGCAGCTTTTGCTTTTGCTTTTAGCACTTCAAGTTGTACAGGCCACTGCCATTTAGTCCAGTCCCCACCTTGATTGAGCTCATGTACTTCATGCCAGAACTCGGTTTCAATAGGTTCAATTTCATTTTGAATAAATTGTTTAGTACGTTGTACATAATCTTGAGCACGTGCTGATAGTTCAAACATGACGACTTCCTTCGATATATTTTGATATTTTCGCTTTACATCAACATAACCTGAAAACTAATATGAACAAAATGATTTTATTTTATAGACAAACATGACTAATATTCATAGTAAGTCCCCTATCGACATGGGACTTTTTCATCGTATTGATATTAATTTATACCCACTTTTTATTGCCATTTATGAGCAAAAAAGTATTTCAAAAGCAGCGCAGATCTTGTCGATTACACAATCTGCGGCAAGCCATGCCTTGCAACGCTTACGGGGGCATTTAAAAGATGATTTGTTCGTTCGTTCGGGCAGCCAAATGCTTCCAACCCCTTTTGCCGAGCAAAGTTATCCCATCATTAAAAGTGCTCTAATTGCAATTCAAAGTATCTCTATTCAGCAGCAAAGCTTTGATCCAAACATGGTAAACAGCTTAAAAATTGCCATTCATGATGAAATCGAACCTATTATTTTCCCAAAGTTAGTTGCTCACTTTCAGAAACTTGGCTTAAGTATTCAATTCGTAAGTAGCAAACTCGACCGCAAAACAGTCGATGCTGATTTGGTTTCTCAGCAAATTGATTTTGTGATTGACTTAGAGCAAAATTTTGGTGAAAGAATTCAATTTAATAGCTTAGTTAAGGACCAATTTGTCGCATGCACACTACTTAAACAGATTGATGCGAATACTTACTTGGCTGCCCCGCATATTGGTGTGTCTTCGCGGCGTACTGGCGTTTTGGTTGAAGACATTTATTTAAATCGGAAACAACTATCTCGGCAGGTCTTTTTACGCTGTCAACACTATTCCACTGCATTGCAAATTTTAGAGCAATACCCCAATGCAATTTTAACGATTCCTAAAAATATTCTGACTCATCTCAATATCTCCCCGTCTCTCAATATTTTTGATGTACCTATTGAACTGCCGAAAATGAATATTGGTATTTATTGGCATAAGAATTTGTCTGAGAATAAAAGACATCTTTTTTTGAAATCTGAAATTTTTAAAATTTTTGCTTAGGCTATTTGTTATTATATTTTTTGCTTAGGCTATTTTATAGAGTCAACCTAACCCGTATATAGATGCTTAATAGAAAGATTTTTTTGTACCTTGATTAACAAAACTATCATCCATTGGTTTAGTTTATTCATTATCGAGGCCGTGACAAAAAATTGTATCTGTATCCTAAATCACCATGTCAGTGTTCATGGTGAGACCGTATGGATGATGTAGTTGTGAATGTAGATAGATGTAAAAGTAGGCGATGAAATATGCATATTAAGCTTTGGTTGGAATCAAAGCACACACATCAGCTGTTGTTTTTTATAAAAATTATCTTAAATTATAAGCCTTCAGCTTTGCTTTCCAGACTGCATATCTAATGAAAACATGACTTGAAATTTGATGCTAATTCGCTTTATTGAATAACAGTATCGTAAACTCAGATCAAAGCTAATCCTACTAAATAGTCGCTTATTCGAAGCAGAAGCTTTAAAATAGAGATAAAAGACAACTGTAATGAATTAGCACATATAGGTATGCAACAACAAAAACCACACTATCCTTTGGGAGCTCATCTCATAGTCAAGCATTTTGGCTATACGCATCACGGCATCTATGCTGGGCGTGGGCGTGTGATTCATTATTCAGGTTTTGCTCATCTTTTTAGAAAGCATCCCATTGAAATGACCTCGATTGAAAATTTCAGTCATGGACGTAAAATTATTGTTAATCAATACCAAAACCCCAAGTATAAAGGCCGTAAGGTTGTGCGACGAATGCGGTCACGTATGCATGAAAACAACTATCATCTTATTATTAACAACTGTGAACACTTGTGTACCTGGGCCATTACGGGCGTTGAAAGCAGCCCACAAGTCATTAAGATGATGAACCGACTGACGACTATTGGTTACGTCAGTTCTGTAATGAGCTTTATGAACAGTCTCATGTTAACGCTCACCACGACCTGTTTTGCTTTGGTACTCTATATCAAGAAAAAATTACGTGATAAAGCCAAACGGCAGATTGGTAGCTATCTTGAGTTTAAAGAACAACGCTCTAAAAAAAATCACTAACGCGAACGAAGTTGAAATGGCGGAAACTTATCTTCAACCAAATTGAGTTGAATATCATACTCTAACCAAGCTTTCGCACCATCAAGCACGGTCGTAAAACCACCCGTAGCATCCATCACGTAATGCATCAACTCATTGCCCTGAAGCTCAATGTCATAGTTTCGAATCATGACATAGGTATTCATACTGTCGATTTGCTCAAATACGAAGTCAACTTTGGTTTTAGGTGCTCCCCATTCAATACTAATAAGTTCATGCTCAACGACTTGTAATACATGAATAGAGTGCGTAATTTGGTATTTATCCCATGTCCAATCCACAACAGCCCCTTTTTCAATATAACCCGATGACTGACTGAACCAAAATTTAGTGGTAATGAGTGGGTCAACGAAAGCATTAAACACAATATTCACAGAACGCCGAATCAACATTTGGGTTTCAATTACTGTAGTCATTTTTATATCCTAATCATTTTTAAGCTTAGTGATAGCACATCTTGATGAACCAAGAATATCGAAGAATTGTTATGGCTTAGATGATGCCGATCTTCTCTTGAGTATTTGTTTTAGTTAACGCAGATTCGCTTTATGTGGACTCATTTCGGGAGGTAGAGGATGTTTGAGAGAGCTGAGCATTTCACGTTCTATTCCACGAACAATTGCATCCAAAGCCAAATCGTTTTCCTGAAGCCCAAAAGGTTCTTCTAACTCTGCACTTAACGCATCTAAACCTAAAACAAGATAAGCAATTAATGCCACGATCACAGGTGACCAGAAACCTAAACTGGAACTTAGGCTAAAGGGCAAAATCACACAGAAAGAATACACGGCGCGATGTAATAGAACGGAATAAGAGAATGGTAATGGCGTCGATGAAATACGATCGCAACCTGCATGAATATCTCCCATTGCAACTGTATGCTGGCGTAAACCACTGTAAATAATGTCGCTAATTTCTCCTTGCTTATAAAGGACGGTCAAATCTTTTTGTGCAAGCTCTAATACGTATTGAGGTTGATTTGAATGATTCTTTAACACTTGCCACTCTTTATCTTTGAATTGTGTTTTTTCTCGATAATGTTCAAATGCATAGCTTTGTTTGCGTAAACGGTCACGGAGTAAATGACTAAATAACATGACGCGATACATTAAAACTTCACGCGCTGTATCATTTAATACATAGCTATCACGAATTATATGTCTCGAATTGGCAATCAATGCACCCCACAGCTTGCGCCCCTCCCACCAACGGTCATAACATGCCGTATTTCGAAAACTTAAAAATATAGAAAGAATCACACCAAACACGGTGAAACCAATAGTTGGTACCGCAGGAACAGAAACAAAATGCTGTGTAGATAAATAAACCAATAGCGTTGAAATCAGAACACCAACCATTAGTGCAGGAAAAACCTTGGGAAGTATGGTGCCACGCCATGCAAAGAGTAATGCAAAACTATTGGTTTTATCTCGAACAATCACAGTTCATTCCTCTTGATTTCGCTACGAAAAGGCTCAACCGAAGTTGAGCCTTATATCTATTTCCACATCCATAAAAGCATAGCTTTATTTAGTGTTTAAGCAAAAGCCTTATTTCGGCTTAAAACTATCTTTTAAGTCCAAAATACGGTTAAACACTGGTTTATCACTGCTATGGTCGTACTGATCTGCAACAAAATAACCTTCACGTTCAAACTGGAAACGTTCTTCAGGCTGTGCTTGTGCAAGTGCAGGCTCAATCACTGCTTGTACAGTTTTCAATGACTCAGGGTTGAGATGTACAAGGAAATCATCATCCGCATCAGGTGCTGCTTCGTTAAATAAACGATCATAAATACGGACTTCAGCTGGAATACCTTTAGTCGCAGATACCCAATGAATCACACCTTTAACTTTACGACCTTCAGGGTTTTTACCTAAAGTTTCAGGGTCAATTGAACATTTCAACTCAACCACTTCACCGTTTTCATCTTTAATTACTTCATCGCACTTAATCACATAAGCATGACGTAGACGAACTTCACCACCCGGAATTAAACGCTTGAAGCCTTTTGGTGGTTCTTCTTCAAAGTCTTTACGGTCGATATAAATTTCAGATGTTAATGGGATCACACGCTCACCCATGTCTACATTTGGATGACGTGAATGAGTTAAATCTATATCGTTAGGCAAATTTGTGAGTGTGACTTTGAGTGGATTCAATACTGCCATACCACGAGCAGCTGTATTTTCCAAAGACTGACGGATGCAGTATTCAAGCATTGCAACATCAACAATACCATCTGACTTCGATACACCTACACGCTTACAGAAGTCACGTAGACCTTCTGGGGTAAAACCACGACGTCGCATACCGACAACCGTTGGCATACGTGGGTCATCCCAGCCATTAACATAACCACCTTCAACCAATTTACGTAATTTACGCTTAGAGGTAATGGTGTAGTCTACATTTAATCGACTCGACTCATACTGACGTGGTACTGCTTCCGAGTGAACTTTTTCAACCACCCAGTCATAAAACGGACGGTGGTCTTGGAACTCTAGGGTACACAATGAGTGAGTAATCCCTTCAATTGCATCTGATAATGGATGCGCATAGTCGTACATTGGGTACATTTTCCATTTATCACCTGTTTGGTGATGCTCTGAATGGAGTACACGGTACAAAATAGGGTCACGCATATGCACATTTGGAGATGCCATATCAATCTTGGCACGCAGAACAGCTTCACCTTCTGCAAACTCACCATTGTTCATTTTTTCAAAACGGGCAAGGTTTTCTTCAACTGAAGTATCACGATAAGGCGAGTTTTTACCTGGCTCAATAAAGTTACCGCGGTTCAAACGAATTTCTTCAGGTGACTGTAAATCAACGTAAGCATCACCCTGTTTAATCAGTTGAATCGCCCATGTATGGAGTTGATCGAAATAGCTTGACGCATAGCGTGGTTCGCCATTCCATTCAAAACCTAACCACTTAACGTCATTGGCGATCCCATCGACATATTCTTGTTCTTCTGCATCAGGGTTGGTGTCATCAAAACGGAGGTTGCAAGAACCATCAAATTCGTTAGCAATACCAAAGTTTAGGCAAATCGCTTTCACGTGGCCAATATGTAAATAACCATTCGGCTCTGGTGGAAAACGTGTGACAACTTTTTGCGTACGTCCTTCGGCCAAATCTTCAGTAATTACTTGGCGCACAAAGTCTAAGCCTGGCTGTTGTTCTTGCTGCGCTGCGACAGAGGCATTGTTACTTGGTGTCGGGTTATTTGGCAGTGTTGAAACAACATCATTCGGCTTCATAGTTTAAAAATCACTTTGATGAAAAAATTGAGGAAAAATAGGCTGTGCTACATCAGCATAATTCTAACCGATCTATCGGCTAATTTATGAATATTTTACAGCCCCTTAAACGATATTTGATCTATTTTACAAAGAAAATAACGTTTTTACTTGCCTTGTAGTTTACAGTTTGCTTATGCTTCTCACAACCAAAAAACCCATGGCTTTGATGTCCATGATCAGGAGATTACACAATGAGTTTTCCTCAAGTCGAATTAAACACCAATAAAGGTCGTATTGTTCTTGAACTTAACAACGAAAAAGCACCGATTACTGTTGCTAACTTCTTAGAATACGTACGTGACGGTTTCTATGACGGCGTAATTTTCCACCGCGTGATCGACGGCTTCATGATCCAAGGTGGTGGTATGGATGAAAACTTCAAAGAAAAAGCAACACGTGATGCAATTGAAAACGAAGCTGATAACGGCTTAACCAATGACCTTGGTACAATTGCAATGGCACGTACACAAGCACCTCACTCGGCATCTGCTCAGTTCTTTATTAACGTGGGTAACAACTCGTTCCTTAACCACTCGGGCAAAACGGCTCAAGGTTGGGGTTATGCAGTTTTCGGTAAAGTAACTGAAGGCCTAGACGTAGTAAACGAAATTAAAGGCGTTCGTACTGGCAACCGTGGCTACCATGCTGACGTTCCACTAGAAAACGTTGTAATTGAATCTGCTAAGATCATTTCTGAATAAAAATCCCTCCTAACCTCCCTTTAAAAAAGGGAGGAAGTCCCTCTTTTTAAAGAGGGATTTAGGGAGATTAAATTAAAATGGAAACTTCCGTGACCTATCTGTTTATCGCCGATTTACACTTGTCACCAGATCACCCTCGACTCATTCGGGGGTTTTTAGATTTATTAGATGCTTATAAAAACAAAAATACCCAGCTGTATATTTTAGGCGATTGGTTCAACGCATGGATTGGCGA
This sequence comes from Acinetobacter sp. WCHAc060042, assembly GCF_003231195.1. Taxonomy (NCBI): domain Bacteria; kingdom Pseudomonadati; phylum Pseudomonadota; class Gammaproteobacteria; order Moraxellales; family Moraxellaceae; genus Acinetobacter; species Acinetobacter sp. WCHAc060042. The sequence goes on along the minus strand of NZ_QKVN01000002.1, from coordinate 102,235 downwards.
CGACTACACAGCTCCTTGGCTAGATGAAATCGTAAGTGCGCTACAACAATTTTCAAATGTAGGCAATCATATCTACTTCTTAACAGGTAACCGTGATTTTGCTCTTGGACAAACATTTCTTGATCAATTCAATGGGGAACTTTTATCTGAGATCACGACACTTCATATTGCAGGGAGTATCATTCGTATTGAACATGGTGACCTACTCTGCACGGACGATATATCTTATCAGCGTTTCCGGAAGATTATTCGAAACCCACTATTGCTGAAATTATTAAAAAATACACCTCTCAGCTTTAGACAAAAACTAGCCAACGGCTTCCGTAAAAAAAGTCATCAAGCACAGCAGTTGAAAAGCTATGAAGTGATGGATGTGAATCAAGATGCGGTTCAAACAGCCCTAAAAAATGTCGATTTACTCATCCATGGACATACTCACCGTGCCAATATTCATGATGTCGAAAGTAAAAAAAGAATTGTACTTGGTGACTGGAAAGAAGATTCTGCTCAGATTTTAGAAATTGACCCGACACAAAATGATCATGCATTGTATTTAAACACGTGGCGGTATTAATCATCTTTTAAACATCTAATCCAAGCACACTATGTCGCCATTAACTTAAAGTACTACAATGATTCATTACTTATGTGTCCGTGTTTTTCTAAGTTCGGTGGGTGTAATTCCAAATAACTGTTTAAATTTACTGGTAAATTTTGATTGTGAATGATAGCCGCATTGCTCTGCAATTAGTCCTATTGGTTCCATTGTTGTTTGTATCAAATGTAAACCATACCCTAGTTTGGTTTGGCGAATCAAAGATAAAATATCAATTTCTTCGGCAATAAGTTTTCTTCTTAAGGTCGATTCACTCATTGCAAGTTGCGTTGATACCCGCTTCATATTCCATGCAATACTCACATCATGACTGATAATGTCATGTATTCGATGCCCAAGAGAAGGATTTCTCGCAATCGCGCCCACATCTGCATACCCTAAACAGTAAAGTAGCTGTAGGATCTCCTGCCTTCTAAAGTGCCACGTCTCAGGTGGGGAGACGAGTGACCATTCAATCAATTGCATTAACGTTGTTTTTAAAATATCGTGTATTTCCCCTTGAAAATAATTTTTCTGACTCACCCCTGCATGTTTGAATTGAACAAAATCCTGATAATCAAACTCTATAAGCACTGCAACATATTCATCATGTTCATTTGGAATATTTCTCATATCTATTTTTGGGCTATTCGATAAAAATACAAAGGAGCCTTGTGGGCATACAATCTCACCACTAGAGCCGAGCTGCTTTTCACCAGAAAGTACAAATATGATTAACGGTTTTATAATCGGAGCACTCAATATAAGTTGCTCTTGTTTAGATGAATACAACGAAAAAGGTAATTTTTTCTTTTCATTTACGAGTTTTTTTACTAACCCTAATACTTCTTGCATACATCAATAATCATATTAATTTTTGATAAAATACAGCCTAATGTGTATAAAGTCATATTAAATTCAAAATTTTAAGCGCACACTTAAAAAAGAATTGAGCAAATTCAAATTTTCCCAAAAACACTGTCTAAAGCAAAGTAAATGCTTGAAACATTGTGAGATGTATTTGGCTATATAGATTTAATCACGCTGATATAAAGCAGTTATTGTGCTGGAAGCCAGAGCATTTGCCCGAACCATATACCCTGTTAAAGCACCTGATGCATTTTCAGGTAGATCCAACTTCTTAGATAAAGCAAAAACTGTAAATTGATAACGATGTACACCATGTCCTTGGGGTGGGCATGCACCGCCAAAGCCTGCTACACCATAATCGTTTTTAATACTTAGGCTTCCCTTCGGCGCCAAGTTTCGACTAAGATCACCTGCCCCTGTCGTTAATACAGTCACATCTTTCGGAATATTAACAATTTGCCAGTGCCACCACCCACTCCCCGTTGGAGCATCGGGGTCATACGCTAGAACAGCAAATGCTTCCGTTCCTTTTGGCGCGCCATGCCAAGAAAGTTGTGGTGATAGATTTTGACCATTACACCCAAACCCTTGAAACTCCTGAGCTTGACTCATCAATTTATCTTGTGAAATATCGGTACTTTTCAGTATGAATTCATCGGCCCAAGATGTTGCACCAATACCCAACATACAACTAGAAATCAATAGTTTAGAAAATAAATGACGCATATAAGATAGCCCTATTGTTATACCTCTTGATATGTAAAGTATAAAATATCTAAATCCAGTCACTTATCCCAAAACCTAGCAACTTTTATCCTTTTAGGTGTCAAATACAAATCAATTGCCATAAGCCCGCTAGATTACGGCTATCCCAACCATTAACGTTTTACAGTGACCAAGAGAAAACTTGTAGATATAAAGCAACTCTAAACCATTGCGAAAAATATGCTGAAATTGGACCTAAAACTTATTTTATCTATTACAATTATTTTAAGTTCAATTTGACTGATGACTAATGGACACTCTGATTACTGCAAAAACACGATATACAACTAAAGCTTATGACCCGAATAGAAAGATCCCTCATGAACAGTTTGTTCGATTATTAGAAATTCTCCGCTTAACGCCATCATCTATTAACATCCAACCTTGGCACTTCTTCATTGCAGAAAATACAAACGCCAAAGAGCGAATTGCCAAAGCATTGGTGGGTAAATATGCATACAATGCACCCAAAGTTTTAGATTCATCACATACCATTTTATTTTGTACTAAAGCCGATATTTCTGAACAGCATTTAGAAAATTTACTTCATCAGGATGAGCTCAACGGACGTTTTAAAGACGATGCCGCTAAACAAGGACAAAAAGACAGTCGCTCTGGTTATGTAGACTATTATCGTAATGAAAAAGGCGATATTCAGCGTTGGGCGGAAAACCAAACCTTTATTGCTTTAGGCCAAATTCTATTAGCAGCCGCTAGTGAAAAAATTGATGCAACACCGATCGGTGGCTTTGATGAGTCAATCATTAGTGAAGAACTCGATTTAGCTGCGAAAGGTCTAATTCCCTCTGTACTACTCACATTGGGCTACCGTAGCGATGCCGACTTTAATGCCAAATTACCCAAGTCTCGACTAAACAACGTAGATATTTTCACGCAGCTGTAATGATAGCTATATATAAAGAAGGGACTCTAAGTCCCTTCTTTATATTTTAGGTCTGAAAATTGCTTATTTATTTTTAAGCTAAATCATTTCAATCTAAACAAAACAAAAATAGTGAGGTTACTGATGTCAGTTACACCGTATATGCCAATGAAGTTTGAGTGTGCTCGTTGCAATAAAATCTATTTACGTCAGTATGAAAATAAAATACACACCCATTACCCTAACTGTCCCAGTTGTGAGCAACCAGGTTTATTACTCGGTATTGCTGTGCTTGAAGATCTACTCAAACACCCTCAGTCTTTTGTCCGCAATTTTTTTAAACAGACATTGCATAAGCTAAACAAGCTACACTGGTAATACCCAATACAAGTCCAATCACTGTTGCGGGCTTCAGCTTTTCTTTAAATAAAACCAGTCCGCTCAGCACACCTAAAAGTACCACCATAATATTCATGCCCGCAAAAACCACCGCAGGGCTGTCCTTGAGTAGCAGATGTGCTTTGACATACAGTGCTATATTGGCAAAGTTCAACACGCCAAGACATAAACCAGCCACAACGTTTTTGGTTAAGCCGACATTTTTTGTGGTCACGGCAACATAACTAACTGACAATAAAAATGCACAAATAAACATCAGGTTTAATGCAACAGAAAATTGGACACCTAAGCCTGTAGTATATTTGAGTAAAATGTCTATCAGCGCATAACCAAACCAAACAAGTGCTAAATACCATACAGCCTGCTTTTGCCCCTCTCCGCCACCCGATGCATTGGTAAATAAAATGCACATCACGGCAGCAAGACCTAACCCTACCCCAACAATTTTCAACTGATTAAACTGTTCTTGAAAAATAAAATAAGCCGCCAATAAAGACAAAATTACCGATAAGCGTTGTGCGATTTCTGTTTTGACAATACCCGCATATTGCAAAGACTTGGCTAAAAATAAAAATACACTCGGCAACAAGACACCAAGCGTTATAATCAGCCACCAAGGTGTATTTGAAATAGAAATGTGGCTAAGATCAGGTTTAAACCAGAAATAGCATAACAAACTGGCTGAAGCATAGTTCCAGCTAATCATCTGAATTGGATCAAAACCTTTGTTTTTACCCCATTTTAAAAGAATGGAGACCACCACACTACAACAGGCCGCAGCAAATATCAGTTCCATAGCACACTCTTATTATTGTCGCCTTGAATATAAACACACATAGAAAAGCCCACATCAAGGTGGGCTTTTCCAATATAAATCATTCAAAATGAATTATTTATAATGTTCAACCATTTTCTCTAAAGAAATTGGACGAATCTTGTCAGCATTGCCCGCTGTACCAAATGCTTCATAACGGTCAACACAAATTTGTTTCATTGCATCTACAGTTTTTGCGAAGAATTTACGTGGGTCAAATTCACTTGGTTGTTCAGCCATCATACGACGCATTGCACCAGTTGATGCTAAACGCAAGTCTGTATCAATGTTGATCTTACGAACACCGTGCTTGATTGCTTCAACCAGTTGTTCAACAGGAACACCATAGGTTTCTTTGATGTCACCGCCATACTGGTTAATGATCGCTAACCATTCTTGAGGAACAGAGCTTGAACCGTGCATAACAAGGTGGGTATTTGGAAGCGCCGCATGAATTTCTTTAATGCGGTCAATCGCCAAAATATCGCCTGTAGGTGGACGTGTAAACTTATACGCACCATGTGAAGTACCGACTGCAATTGCAAGTGCATCGACATTGGTATCTGCAACGAACTGACGTGCTTCTTCAACAGAAGTAAGAAGTTGAGAATGATCGAGTACACCTTCAGCACCCACACCATCTTCTTCACCCGCCATACCCGTTTCAAGGCTACCTAAACAACCGATTTCACCTTCAACTGAAACACCGCATGCATGCGCCATTTGTACTGTACGACGTGTTACATCAACATTATATTCATAAGTTGTTGGTGTTTTACCGTCTGCACCCAATGAACCATCCATCATCACTGATGAGAAGCCCAATTGAATTGAACGTTGGCAAACGTCTGGATCTGTACCGTGGTCTTGGTGCATTACCACTGGAATGTGTGGCCATTCTTCAATTGCTGCCAAAATAAGATGACGTAAGAATGGAGCACCTGCATATTTACGCGCACCCGCTGATGCTTGTACGATAACAGGTGAATTTGTCGCATCTGCTGCAAGCATGATTGCGCGCATTTGTTCTAAGTTGTTTACGTTGAATGCTGGTACGCCGTAAGCATGTTCGCCGGCGTGATCCAAGAGCTGGCGCAATGAAATAAGAGCCATAATGTCCTCCCAGTTGATGCGACATATTCTACATGGTCAAAGGTTTCAATTCAGCAACAAATAACACTATTTAAAAAAAATCCCCGCAATTGCAGGGACTTTTTACAAATTTCACATCTAATTAATGTGCTTGAGCCGCTGAAGCTTCTACCGCAGTATCCGCTGTTGCAGCATCGGCTGGTGCATTTGCGACTTCAGCAGGAATATCTTTATTCTTTTCATCTAATACTGGCTGATCAATCGCATCAATTGCTGCTTGTTGTTCAGCTGTTACAGCTTCTTCAACTGCTGCTGTTTCAGATGCTGCAACGGGTTGTTCTGGTGCTTCATTTTTCTTACAAGCAGTCAAAGCTAGTGGTGCTAACAAAAGTGCAGCAAGAGTCATTTTTAAATTCATAATGTTTTCCTAGAACAGATGATTTAATGCCCTGTAGTTTATTTCAGCAATATTTCATTTTCATGACTAAATGATGAATAGATTTGTTAAGCCCATAAAAAAGGTTGACCTAAGTCAACCTTTTTTAAAACAACTTTAAACAAGATACTTATTGTGCACGTTCTAGTAATGCGGCAACTGCTGGAAGGGTTTTGCCTTCGACAAACTCAAGGAAAGCACCACCACCAGTTGAGATATAACCAATTTTGTCTGCAACTTCGTATTTATCAATAGCAGCTAAAGTGTCACCACCACCCGCAATCGAGAAGCCAGCCGATTCAGCAATCGCTAAAGATAAAGTTTTAGTGCCTTCGCCAAATTGATCGACTTCAAACACACCGACTGGGCCATTCCACAAGATCGTTTTTGACGTTTTTAGAATGTCTGCAAATGCTTTTGCTGTTTCTGGGCCGACATCCAAAATCATGTCATTGTCAGTCACATCTTCAACTTTTTTCACGACTGCTTTAGCAGCAGCCAATGAACCCAAGAAGTCTGCAAAATCAATTTCAGAAGCATCCGCCACGACAACATCCGTTGGAAGCGGTACAGAAACTTTTGCAGCAATTGCTTTTGCGGTGTCAATCAAATCATTTTCACACAATGATTTACCAACATTAAAGCCTGCTGCTGCCAAGAACGTATTAGCAATACCGCCACCCACAATCAACTGATCGCAAATATCAGAAAGTGATGTCAACACATCCAACTTAGTCGATACTTTAGAACCCGCAACAATCGCAACCATTGGCTTTTCAGGCGTTTGTAATGCGCGACCTAAAGCATCAAGTTCAGCTGCAAGAAGTGGACCTGCTGCTGCAACTTTTGCTAAACGTGCTACACCTTCAGTTGATGCTTCTGCACGGTGCGCTGTACCAAATGCATCCATTACAAATACATCACAAAGCGCCGCATATTTTGCTGCAAGTTCTGGGTTATTTTTCTTTTCACCTGCGTTAAAACGGCAGTTTTCAAGGAGTACCACTTGACCTACTGTAACGTCAACGCCATCGAGATAGTCCGTCACTAATTGAACGTCTTGACCCAATGCTTCAGTCAAATATGCAGCAACAGGTGCTAATGATTGTTCTTGTTTTGGCTCACCTTCAACAGGACGACCAAGGTGAGAGTAAACCATTACGGCTGCGCCTTGTGCTAACGCTGCTTTAATTGTTGGTAAAGCGGCACGTAAACGCGCATCACTTGTAATCACACCATTTTTAACAGGAACGTTTAAATCTTCGCGAATAAGAACACGTTTACCTGTTAAATCGAGGTCAGTCATACGCTGAAAATTCATGTAGAGCTCTCTTTCTATATATAAAAATCGCGTCGATTTTAAATGATTATGCAGAAAAAGGTTAGCTTCTTTTGCAGAAAAGCAAACGAAAGGCAAAGTTTTGCTATCATAGTGAAAAGTCTCACTCGATTTATCATTTATGTCTATTCATCCTGATCCAAATCTGAACCGTTTAAACGTTTTGGGTGAACCTTTAGCGAGCTGCTGTTACTCCCCAATTACTGGTTATTTCCGTAATGGTTTTTGTCATACAGCACCCTCAGATTTGGGACAACACACCATCTGTGTCGAAATGACCTCTGAGTTTTTAAATTTTTCGCAACAAGTGGGCAATGACCTCATTACCCCTGTGCCTGAAGTTAACTTTCCGGGACTACAACCGGGAGATTTTTGGTGTATCTGTGTGACTCGTTGGGTAGAAGCTTATGAAGCAGGTTTTGCTCCTCCAGTTAAAGTTCAAGCTTGCCATCAGGCCGTACTGTCTTACGTACCGCTGAATGTGCTCATGGAATATGCAGTCGAATGAATACTTCCGAAATTATCTTGGCATCCAGCAGTCAAACTCGTAAAGATTTGATGAATCGCTTACGCTTAGACTACCGTTGCATTGTCCCTGATATAGACGAATCGCCTCGTGGAGAAAGCCATGCGGATGATTTGGCTAAACGCTTGGCATTTGAAAAGGCGCATGTAATTGCTAGACGACATCCAGATGCGATTGTGATTGGTTCCGACCAAGTCGCATGGCGTGAAGGTGCGCCCGATATTTTTATTGGAAAACCATTGTCTGCTGAAAAGGCGATTAAACAATTACAAGCCAATTCAGACAAGATTGTCTACTTCAGTACCGCTTTGAGTGTTCAACAGCATTCTACTGGATTTGAACATAGTTTGGTTGAACACTATAAAGTTAAGTTCCGTAAACTTAGCCTGCCTGAAATTCAACGTTATATTGAACTTGAGCAACCACTCATGTGCGCTGGTAGTTTTAAATGTGAAAGCCTAGGGATCAGTTTATTTGAACAAATGATAGGACAAGATCAAACTACTCTTATGGGTATGCCGATGATCCAGTTATGTAATATTCTGCGTGAATTAAAAGTGCTTGTGCCTTAATTCTATAGAAAGATTTTTAGTTTATGTCTAATAAATTGAACAGCACTCAGTGTTGCTGTTCGCTTTTTAGTACTAAGCTTAATCACATTATTTGCTCTCTTTCATAAGTTATACTCACTCTTTTTGATTTCCTTCTGTCATATCTGATTCGCTATTTTCTGGGCTTTGTCTTTATTTAATATTATGTTTATTTGCTATGTTTTAAACATATTATTCTGTAAAAATTTTAATGTGAGTAGCCTAACGGCTGATGCAGGCGCTAGTTATTTAAATCAGCGAATCACTTTCAAATAAATCTAACGATACTTGCGCATAGGCCTTCGATCATAAGACAATACACAATATTGTTTTAAATTTGCTTAGGCTATTTTCATGTCCCAAACTCTTGATGTTCTTGGCGGTATTACAGCCGAACAATTCCTTACCGAATATTGGCAAAAAAAGCCTTTATTGGTGCGTAATGCTATTCCTGAAATTGCCAATCTCTTAGAACCAAGTGATGTAATGGAACTGGCTTTGGATGAAAATGTCACAGCCCGTCTCATCAAACAAAAAGATCGCGATCCAAATCAATGGTCGGTAAAGTCTTCTCCACTCTTAAAAGCAGATTTTCAAAAGATGCCGAAGCTTTGGACTTTGTTGGTTCAAGCCGTCGACCATTACTCTTTTGATTTGGCAGCGCTATGGAAAAAATTTCCATTTATTCCACAGTGGCGTCGTGATGACATCATGGTCTCTTATGCACCTAAGGGTGGTTCTGTAGGAAAACATTTTGACTTTTATGATGTCTTTTTGGTGCAAGGCTATGGTCATCGTCGTTGGCAGTTGGGTCAAATGTGCGATGCTGAATCTGAGATTGTTGCAGGCCAGCCTTTAAAATTACTGCCTGAAATAGACACCCATTTCGATGAAGTATTAGCCCCAGGTGACCTACTTTATGTACCACCAGGTTTAGCTCATTATGGCGTCGCTGAAGATGACTGCCTGACCTTCTCTTTTGGCTTCCGTATGCCAAACGTCACTGATATGGTTGACCGTGTAGGTGACAAACTATCAGATAATGCCCTGCTGCGTAATCCTTTGCTCGATATTGTCCGTGACCAACAAAGCCCGATCGGTCAATTGACACAAAACGAATTGGATTATTTAAAAGCAGAAATTCTAGCTCAGTTACAAAATTCAACTCTGCTTGAAGATGCTATTATGACCTTGATGTCAGAGCCGAAATATCCTGAAAATATTCCTGAAGCTGAAGAAATTGGCACGGGAGATTTGGAAGGTATTTTAGACCAAGGCTACCAACTCATTTTAGAGCCTGCATCTCGCCTACTTTATACGTATGACGAAAATGCGTTCTTGTTCTGGGCTAATGGTGAAGGATTGTGTATTTCAGACCAATTTGCACCATTACTTAAAAGTTTAGCTGATGGTGAGGCATTATTGCTTGATGAAAGTTTATATGATGCCGATATTCTAGAAGATATTGCAATGCTTATGAACGAGTCTGTTTTGATGCTTCTACCTCCTGAAGAAGTTTAATAACACCAAGTGCTGAGCCTCTTACTCAGCACTTTCACCTTCTCCAAAACTTAAACAAGCCTTGATTTTGGTACAGCCTTTTTTAGACTCAATTTCCAACTCAGCACCAATTTTTTCTAAACGCATCTTCATGCTTCGCATACCAATACTCATTCCATGATTCAGCACACACTCTACGTCGAATCCAACACCATCATCTTGAACAATTAAGACCAATCGAGTTGTGCTTGGATAATACATTTTGACTTCAATATGACTTGCTTGGCTATGCTTCACAATATTTGTCAAGCTTTCTTCAAGTACACGAATCAAAGTCAAACACTGTAAAGCCGTAGGCTGTATCTCCCATGTAGCTGGTATCGTCCAAGTCGCTTGAATATCCAATTCATCCATAATTTGACTAAAACGGTGCCGAACAGGTGCAATCCACAGCACTGGATTGTCTGGAATTTTATTATTCGTAGATGAACCATTATCAATAATTTGCCTTAAATCATCACGCAATAATTTAAGAATCGAAAGAAATTGTTGATTCGACATAGCACTAGAACTCTGCCCCACCAAAATCATCGAACGAACCAAAGATGCACCCAGACCATCATGTAGATCATGTGACAAGTGAATGCGCTCTTGTAGCCGAACGTTTTCAAGCTCTAATTGATGTCGCGCGTATAGGCTTGAAGATAAATTACTGGTGACAAAGTTCACACGTTGTTCTAGCTCATTATTAAATCTTTGTATTTTTTTGATATTTTTATCTAAACGAGTTGCAAGAATGATCACAATAAAGAAAGTGACAATCGGTGAAGTATAGGGGGATAATGGCTGATGATCATTGATACGCTCATCAAATAATAGTGAAACGTCATACATCATTACAATACAAACAACACTCAAACACACAGCAAGTAAAATGTAATCACGACGCTTTGTTTTATTCGCACGATAAACCACAAATAAAAAAGAGGCTAAGAATAAGGCAATACACAGAAGAAAAATTATCGCAAAAACGGTTTTGACCATCAGACTCGGGATAAATAAAATCGTAACAATACAAACCGCTGCAACCAAAAATAATGTTTTTTCTAACTCAGCAAACTTCACCTTAACAAAACGGAGCAAATAAATAGAAAAGCAAACACTGTATAAAACAAAATAAGTTAGGTTAGCTTTCATAACCCATAAAGAATTTGGATAAGGAAACACTTCCCGATTGATCACATTCCAAATAAACAGCACCCAAAACAAACAACTAATAGAGAACCAAAGAAAAGTTGTTTCATTGCGCCTAAAAAACCAGATGACAAAGCATACTAAACCTAAGGTTGTCGAAATCACCAAATTAACCTGAAATAGTGCTCTTTTATTCCAAAGCCGTCTTTGCTGCTTATCATAGGCTTTTGTAATATCTGAAAATTCTAAATTTCCTAAACCGGGGCTTTCATAGCTATTACCAACCACATACACCCAAATATCATTCTTTTGTTGTTTTAAACTTTCGACAGGAAGAATCCAAAAACGCGGAGTATTCCAACTTTTTGATAAAGGTTCAACTAAATGTTTATCTTTCCACATCAAATTACGGTTAAAAAAGACAGCACCCGCACTACTCATACCTTCTACTGAAAAAGCGATCGGTTCTTTTAACTCATGACTATCGCTACAGCTCCAATGCCACGCAAAATGGTACCAAACACCACCATCATAATATGGCCAACGCTTGGTCCATACATCAGGATTTTTAACTTCGACCCAGCCCGTTTTAGGCACTTCATTAATAGATGTTGTTTTGACTGCAGAAATTTTATCGACAATCACATTACAAGTGGAGCCAACACTGAAGCGGGTTTCTGCATAACTGGCAAGACTAAACGCACACAAACATAGTGTGAAAAAAAGGCTCAGCCAGCCATTTTTCATAAAAGACCTAAAGAACGTGCTGTACTCACAGCCTTGGTGCGTTTGGTAACTGAAAGCTTTCGATAAATATGCTTAATATGACTTTCAACAGTATAGCGAGACACAAATAACTGCTCTGCAATTTCTCGATTACTTAAGCCCTGTGCAACTAAGTTTAGAATCTCAGTTTCTCGATTCGTCAATTCGTCATAATCTTGACCATCTAACTGATCTACACGTTCTGTTTGGGGTGTAGTTGATGTTGAAATTTGATTCAGAATTTCACGAGCAATGAATGGATCTATAGGAGCCCCACCACGTAAAATGCTACGTATAGACATAAGTACTTCAGCATCATCACGCTCTTTCAGTACATAACCATTCGCCCCTGCTTTAATCGAGGCAAATAGGCTTTGTTGTGTACTCCAAGCCGAAATCACTAAAATTAAAGCACTTTGGTCAATGTCTCTGAGTTTTTCAATCAGCGTAATACCATTGCCATCTGGTAAACCCAAGTCGACCAATGCCAAAGAAATTGGTTGCGATGCAATTATTGCCATTGCCTCCGCTAAATTCTTAGCAAAAATCAACATGTCATGGCTATAACCTAATTCCGAGAGAATAAGGTCTAGGCGAGAGCGAATCATCGCTTCATCTTCTACAATTAAAACAGGTGCAGGCAAAACTGTTTCCGTATTTTTCACTGAAGCATCCCCTTTTTATCATTCTTTAACAACACTATACCGATGCTAACTCGAAGCAACCTATCCCTAGAAGTAAGTAATTTATCAATTTTTATTGTTGAAGAATACGCATTCATTAAAATCATTTTATCGACTTTAAAAACTGAAAGATACTAATCTATGTGTAATTGATTCCTCCATTTTTAACATTCGCCATATTCAAAATCTATTCACAGAATGAACAACAATTTATTACTTGTAGATGAAACAAAGACTTGGCACATTAGTCCTAAAACAACACGGAAGGAAGCCAAGCCATATGTCTAGCCCTGCTCAATCCATACGTCACAAATTACTCAATACTTTCTTTTCCAGACATTCTATTTGGCTGCTTTGTATTTTTATCTTTTTAAGTATTAGCTTTTTTCATTATAGCCATACCCCTATTTACATCAATTACTTTATCTCAAACACTTTCTTAAACAGTATTTGGCTCATTACAGGTTTACTCAGTTTTGTCGGTTTACATGATGTTTTGCAAAACAGACATTCTATTTTGAAGAACTACCCGATCATGGGACACTTTCGTTTTATCTTTGAAGATTTTCGACCTGAAATCCGCCAGTATTTCATTGAAGCGGATCAAGATGCACTGCCATTTTCAAGAATGCAACGCAGTCTAGTTTATCAACGCTCAAAAAACCAAAATGCAGATAAGCCTTTTGGTTCTATTGTCAATGTCTATGCAGACAACTATCGTTTCATGACGCATTCATTAAGTCCATGCAAACCTGCCGACCCAAAAACCTTCCGTATATTAGTAGGCAATGCGCAATGCTCTCAGCCTTATAGTGCATCTATTTTTAATATTTCTGCCATGAGTTTTGGCAGCTTGAGTGCCAATGCCATTCGTGCTTTAAACAAAGGCGCACAAATGGGTGGTTTTTACCACGATACAGGTGAAGGCAGCTTAAGCCCTTACCATCTAGAATATGGTGGTGATATTGTCTGGGAACTCGGTAGTGGCTATTTTGGCTGCCGTACTTTAGAGGGCCAGTTTGACCCAGAAAAATTTGCCATTCAAGCTAAACGCCCTCAGGTTAAAATGATTGAAATCAAACTATCTCAAGGTGCTAAACCTGGACATGGAGGTATTCTACCTAAAGATAAAATTTCTGAAGAAATTGCTCAAATACGAGGTGTCAGCCGTGACCATGACTGTGTTTCTCCTTCAAGTCACTCGGCTTTTAAAACACCGATTGAAATGATGCATTTTATTCAACAACTGCGTGAATTATCTGAAGGAAAACCTATCGGTTTTAAACTGTGTATTGGTCAGCCTTGGCAATTTATGAGTATTGTCAAAGCCATGCTACACACCCAAATTATTCCCGATTTTATCGTCGTTGATGGTTCCGAAGGTGGTACTGGTGCCGCACCGATTGAGCTCATTGACAATATGGGTGTACCGCTACGTGAGGGCTTGCTTTTTGTACACAATACGCTGGTTGGTGCAGGTTTACGTGATCAAATCAAAATCGGTGCCAGTGGTAAATTGGTCAGCGCCTTCGATATTGCAAGCATTATGGCAATCGGTGCGGACTGGGTGAATTCTGCACGAGGCTTCATGTTTGCTGTAGGCTGTATTCAAGCACAAAGTTGTCATACCAACCAGTGTCCTGTAGGTGTTGCAACTCAAGATAAAGAACGTCAAAAAGCACTACACGTTCCCACCAAAGCCGAAAGGGTTCTACATTTTCATGACAATACATTGAAAGCCCTTTCAGAAATGATTGCCTCAGCAGGTTTAAAACATCCAGCAGAAATTAAAGCCCGCCATTTAGCACAGCGCATTAATGACCGAGAAATTCGAAACTATGCGCAACTCCACTTTTGGTTAAAGGAAGGTGAACTGCTGTCTTGTGAAAATAAAGACGAGGAAAATTTTTATTTCCGTATGTGGAACATGTCCCAATTAGAACACTTCTAAATAAAAAGGAGGCTGATAGAGCCTCCTTTTTATTCTCGATAAGCAAAATCACAGACTATTAGTAATATCCACTAGATGAACCCTGCGCATGTAAAAAAGCAGGGATTAAACCTGTTAATGCAGCACGAATGTCAGCACGTTCATTGATCAATTGGTGCGAACCTTCCTCTAGCATTAGCAAGGTCTGTAAACGAAACTTCTCTCGAATGAACTCGATGTTATACCGCCAATCTACCGTCTGATCCAGAGCGCCTTGAGCCAACCACACAGGAATACGACAGGCTGGACGTTGTTCCATTTCCAGCATCCACTTTGACATCGCCAAAATCCAATCCATACCCATCATACGCGGTTGCAAGGGATCTTTTAAACGGACAAAGCGCAAAAATTCAGGATTATGATTATTGCGTCTAAAATGACGCGGTACTTGGCGCTTTATCCGACGAATAATGCCTAATCCAACTGAATTATGCCACCAAGCCGATTTCGCAGGACGAATCAATGGTGAAAGCAACAGAACACGCTGTACATAAGGGTTTTCACGGCGTTCGGCAAATTCGAGTAAATGATGCATTAAAATTGCACCACCCGTACTCTGCCCGATGCCTAACCACGGCTGTGGTAACTGATCAGCATGCTTTACATAACGCACTACAGCATGAAGCACATCTTGATAATGGTCAAAGTTTTGGATATTTGCAGGCGATCCATCACTCAGACCATGCCCAGGCAAATCATAAGTCAGTACGCTAAACCCTTGCTCAAGCAGCTCTTTAATGATGGGTTGGTAAATACCACTGTGTTCTAAGTAACCGTGCAATAAACATACGGTTCCCTTGATCTTCTGGATTTTGGGCGCAAAGACCTGTACATGCAATTTAAACAAAGGCATTTGTACATAACCTTGCCACTGCTCACAGTCCAAAGTGTCTAAACCATAGAGCCTACGGTATGAAATAATTTCAACAGACGCTTCATAAGACTGGTTTAAATTGAGTGGTTCTAAAAGTTGTGGTGTGGTCTCACGACTTGGGACAGGAAGCTCAAGTTGTTTGAGTACTGAAGGATTTAAAAAAGGAAGTTCAGGCATTATGGAATCTCCCTACAGTCACTTGAGCCGACAAGTACATCACGCACAGTTGCAAGCATTTCATAATTGGCACGGCGACTATGATCATAGTTTTGTTGACTTGGTCGCCAACGTGTTAATTGGGTCGGCATAGGTGCTTCTATCGGCTGGGTTTCTATACCATTTAAGGCAAATAGACGACGGGTACGTGGCATATGGTATTGATCTGTAATTAGAATCACTCTAGGTGCGCCACCTTTTTTCTGTAGTAACAAGGAACTAAAACGTGAATTTTCGCAGGTATTCATACTACGATCTTCCAACAGTTTTGCATCGACTCCTCGTGCCTTTAACCATTTTTGCATATACGGTGCTTCTACCCCACTCAGTACAATAGGCAGCTTAAACTGCTGTTCAACTTGTAATGTGGTTTCAAGTCGCAAACGGGTATATTCATTCACGACGATATCCTTACCATTCTTATCTAAAGTTAACCCGCCTCCTAGAACAACGATGGCATTCGGCATATTTAAAGCTGCTTTTTTCTCTTCATTTTGTGCATGGATTTGTGCAATATCTTGATAAATTTGCTCATCAACGGGCTGTTCTTCGAGTTGTTCAACCTTATGCGTTTTTAAGAACGCTAGATAATGCTCCATTAACGCTTTATTTTCTTTACTGTTGAGTTCTAATAGTTCTTTTACATTCTCTGTCGGGTCTACTTCTGAACTTGCAGTCTCAACCACCAAAGGAATTTGAGGCTTCTGTTCTTTTTCCTGTTCCTCTTTTTGCTCAGCAATAATCAACTCTTGTAAGGCTTTGTAGCGCGCCTGAATGGTGGTTAAGTTTTGTGAATTATGCTCTTTAATCTGTTCTTCCATGAGCTGTAAATAAGCTTGACGTGCTATCCACAAATCAGAACCCGGTTCTAAGCTTTCTTGCTCACTCAATGCTGCCATCTTTTGGCTCTGTGCGGCCACTTCGTTAACATCGACAGGAACAAAAGTATTAAGCGCAGCAACAATGAGCTTAGAATAAAAAGGCGTATAAATAAAAATCATTAAACAGCCGAAAAGCGCAAATAACACCGAAGCGATTTGCACTAAACGTACCATTTTATGGGTTTTACTCATACTTTTAATGATCCTGATGAGATTGAATTAAACCGAGCGAATTAAACAAAACTGGCTCAGGCTCTAGTAAAACTTTAAATTTATTATACACATCCCGTTGTACCGCTCGGTATGTGCTCTGTACATCGTCTAAATTTGCATTGGCATAGTTCACCAAGACCAACGCCTGCTTATGAAACATGCCCACCGCCCCAAGTTGCTTGCCTTTCCACCCCGACTGGTCGATTAACCAACCAGCGGCAATTTTAACATCACCATTTGACTGTGGATAATGTGGCAATTTGTCAAATTGTTGGGCTAAATCGTCATACGCCTGCTGACTCATAATTGGGTTTTTGAAAAAACTCCCTACATTTGGAAACTCTTTAGGATCGGGTAATTTACTTTGGCGAATCTGAATCACTTGTTGCTGCAAATTTAATGCAGTTAAGTTATCCCCTACAGCCTGTTTTAAATCACCATAACTAATTTTTAAGTCTTCGTGTTTCAAGAGTTTAAATGTGACATGAGTAATCACATAGCGATTTGGATCATCCTTAAAAATACTATGGCGATAACTAAATGCACAATCTTCAGCAGGAATATCACTAAATTGTTTCAGTTGTCTGTCATAGACCTGCACACTTTCAATGAACTCACCTGCTTCGACACCATAAGCACCGATATTTTGTACTGGGGATGCACCGACTAAGCCTGGGATCAAGGCTAAATTCTGTAAACCAAATAAACGCTGTTCTGTCGTCCAAAGTACAAAGTCATGCCAAACTTGCCCTGCACCAACTCTTATGGTTTGGGTATTCGCATCTTCAGACAGATTCTCTATACCTAGAATATTCATATGCACAACCAAAGCATCAATTTGTGCAGGCAGAAGCATATTACTTCCACCTGATAAAATCATGACATTCAGCGCTTGTTGCTGCGCATAATCTAGGGCTTCAACCAATTCATCTGCACTATGAATTTGAACATAATGCGATGCAACTGCATGTAAACTTAAAGTATTAAAAGGTTTAAGCTGTTTTTGTGTTTCGATTTGCATGCGCTAACCTTAATAACTTTCAATTTGTTGTTTAAAAATGTGAACCCATGCTTGGCTACTTGATTCACATTGATCCAATACACGCTCAAAACCATCAGATCCGCCATAGTAAGGATCAGGTAAGGCTTGCTGTGGATATTGCGTATCATGCTCAGACATGAGAGCGACTTTAGCACGTAGTTGCCCCGTACCAAATTCACGTGATGCTGTTTGATACAGCATCTGAATCTCATCAAAATTATTGTGGTCCATCGCTAAAATTAAATCAAAATGGACAAAATCACGGGTCTGTAACTGTCGTGCACGTAAACCAGACAAATCATAACCACGTTTCAAAGCATGTTCTTGGCTGCGTAAGTCAGGTGCCTTATTCGGATGATAGTTACTCGTCCCTGCTGAGTCGATTTCAATATTAAGTTGATGCGCATCACAAAAATGTCTGAGAACCACTTCTGCCGTGGGAGAACGACAAATATTTCCTAAACAGACACATAACACCTTATAGGGCGTTGTGAATGACATAACCACCTCGAAACAGCTTTATTTTCAAGTATCTTATGTTAAGTTATTTAGAGGATGAATCCTATAGAAGTACAAAACATTATTGTTGAATAAGATATAAAAAAGGATGCTGTATGAACTCATTTCAATTTCAAACTGTGCCGAATATTATTTCAGGCTTAGGCAGCATTCAACAGCTTAGAGAACTTTTAACAGCACGCCCTTATCAACATCTGTTATTGGTTACAGATGCAGGCATGCTACAACATCAACTGCATTTTCCCATCTTAGAAATTTTAGAGGATCTCTCTCTCACTTACAGTATATACAGTGAGGTTGAAGCAGATCCGGGTGAACAAATTGTTTTAAATGCGGTTAATTTTGCCAAACAGCAAAGGGTAGATATCGTTTTAGGCTTTGGTGGTGGCAGCTCGATGGACGTTGCAAAAATTATTGCCATACTCAGCCATCCTGCACAGCAGCAACAGTTAGCTGATCTTTATGGGGTAAATAATGCCCAAACACCTCGACTGCCGTTAATTTTAGTCCCTACCACGGCAGGGACAGGTTCTGAAGTTACCCCGATTTCAATTATTACCACAGGTGAAACGACAAAGACTGGAATCGTCGCACCTGTTCTTTTTGCCGATGTAGCGATTTTGGATGCGACTTTTACTGAAAAGCTGCCGCGTCATATTAGTGCAGCGACAGGCATTGATGCGATGGTACATGCCATTGAAGCTTATACCTCTAAAATCAAGAAAAATCCTTATGCAGACATGTTAGCGAAACAGGCTTTAAAGCTGCTGAATCAAAACCTCAGTTTGGTGCTAGAAGATGGTCGAAATTTAGAAGCCCGACAAAACATGTTGGTCGGTTCAATGTTGGCAGGACAAGCTTTTGCCAATGCCCCAGTAGGTGCTGTACATGCACTTGCTTATCCACTGGGTGGACATTTTCACATTTCACATGGACATAGCAATGCCTTAGTGCTGACAGAGGTTTTAAAGTTTAATCTTCCGCAAGCCAAGCACCATTATGCAGAGTTGATCTGCTGGCTCGACCCAAAAAGTACAGGTTGTACTGATGGTCTTTCTGATCTCTTTGTCGATCATATACAAAACCATTTAGACCGTAGCGGTTTAACCTTAAAACTCAAGGCGTTGAATGTTCCTGAACACTGTCTAGATCAACTTGCAACAGATGCCATGTTGCAAACACGCCTACTACAAAACAACCCAAGAGAACTAGAGTGGCAACAGGCACGCGAGATTTATCAAGCCATTTACAGCTAACCCATATAATTAACTTAGGCTATTTATAATCATATTTTAAGGATGACGTCGATGAGACAAGCCGCAAAGACACGTGATCAATTTCATTATTTTTTACCGATTCAGACACGTTGGTCGGACAATGACCTCTATGGCCATGTCAACAACGTCACTTACTATAGCTATTTTGATACTGCCGCAAATGCCTTACTGATTGAAAAAGCAAATTTTGATATTCACCAATCCCCTATTATTGGCTTAGTGGTCGACTCAGCATGTAGTTTCTTACATGAGTTGTCTTACCCTGAGATTATTGACGTAGGTGTGACTATTTCCAAAATAGGAAACTCTTCACTTACTTACGAACTCGCCATTTTTAAATTTGGTCAAGAAACGGCTTCGGCTCAAGGACATTTTGTTCATGTCTTTGTAGACCGTGAAACACGAAAAAGCACCCCGATTCCCTCTGAAATGCGGAGTGCTTTGCGCCACTACTTAAGCCATGACATTACTTAAGCTGAATATTGTGTAATTCACCATCAAAAGTTTGTACAAGACCTTTGACCGTATCTTCGTTTTGCAGTAACTCATGCGCACGTTGAAATGCTTTTTGCTTGCGCTGCGCCTGCATGGTGTAAGGCGTAATCGTTTCAACTTCTGCATATTTCACATCAAAACGCGTCTGTGGCCATTCAGCTTTGAGTGCATCTTCCAAAACATGGCGTAATTGGGTGAGGAGTTGCTCATAGCGTTGCGGTATCATAAACACCGATTCTGCATCAATCTGTCCCGTCATTAAGCCTTGCTGTGCCAATTCTTGTACCGCGGGTGATAAATCGCTGTTTCTAAACCAATACTCCCACTTCTCCACTGTCCATTCACCGACTAACTGCTGTGCTTGTAGTTGCAAAATATCTTGTGGCATTAAATCGGTTGGTGCAGATGTAACCTGTTCAGGTTGACTAGGCTCTACAACAGCAGTAACAGTTTGCTGATTTTCGTTTTCTACAGCTTGGCTGTCCTCAACATTCACGACTGAAAGCACTTCACTTTCTAAATCAAAAGATTCCGCTTGTACAACCTCAACTATTGCTACAGCAGGTTCAACGGGTACTTCATTTTGAGTTTCTGTTTCTAACGGTACAATTTCATCAAATAGGAAATCATCACTATTTGGCTCATCGTCATTGCTTTGCGCATTAAATTCATCCGCTTCATCCAAATCGAACAACACTTCATCACTGGAAGGATCGAAAACGATTTGATCGGATTGCTGAGATACTTCAACTGATGGTTTATTCTCTTCGGCGCTTTCTGAAAGATTCACATCATCAAGTTCAGAATTAAAGTCAGTCTCTGCATCCTCATTTATCGCAGTATCTTCAAATGCCGCGTCAATATCTAGGCTTTGAGCATCTTGTTGCAAAGCCGTTGCTGGAGCAGAAGTCGGTATTACCGTTTGTTGTACAGATTCAGCTACAGCGCTATTGGCCTGAGCTACCAGCACTTCATTCGGTTGTAATGGACGGAACGCCAACATGCGCAGCACCGACATTTCAAAGCCTTGTTCTTGCGTGACAGCTAGCTGTAATTCAGCACGTCCTTTACATGCAATTTGGTAATAAAGTTGTAAGTCTTGCGCAGCAATCTGCTGAGACAATTGCATGATTTTTTTATTAATTTCAGCGCTATATTTGAGGCTTAGTTCTGGTAAATATTGTAATAATGCCAATTCATGTAAAGTCGAAATCAACTGATCCAAAACTAAAGATACATCCAGTGCTTGCTGGCGGAATTGCATCAGCAACTCACTCACCCGTTGTTTCTGGTTTTGATGTATCGCAAGGATCAAATCATAAATAATGGTACGGTCGATTAAACCTAACATCTCTTTGACATCTTGGTGCTGGATAGAGCCCTGACCATAGGCAATCGCTTGGTCTGTCAAAGAAAGTGCATCACGTAATGAGCCTTGGGCAGATTCCGCAATTTGCCAAATCGCATCCTGCTCGGCGGGAATGCTTTCTTTATTTAAAATATTACCCAGATGCTCGGTAATTTCATCTACAGCCAACGGGCGTAGAGTGAATTGCAAACAACGTGAAATCACGGTAATTGGGAGCTTTTGTGGATCTGTCGTTGCAAAAAGAAATTTCACATGTTCAGGCGGTTCTTCCAATGTTTTGAGTAAAGCATTAAAAGAATGCGTAGATAGCATATGTACTTCATCAATCAAATAGACCTTAAAACGACCTTGCGTCGGTGCATAAGGCACATTATCTAAAAGCTCACGCGTATCTTCAACTTTAGTCCGTGATGCCGCATCAATTTCAATCAAATCAATAAAACGGCCTTCATTCACAGCAGTACAGGTTGGGCAAACTTCGCACGGTGTTGAAGTCACACCTGTTTCACAGTTCAAGCACTTCGCCAAAATACGGGCAATGGTGGTTTTTCCGACCCCACGCGTTCCTGTAAATAAATAAGCATGGTGCAAACGTCCGCGCTCTAAAGCACTGGTTAGTGCCCGAGAAACGTGGTTTTGACCCACTAGCTCATTAAAATTGCGAGGACGATATTTCCGTGCAAGTACTTGATACATGTATGCTCCTTTTTATAGGTCTAAGCATACTGTTTTTTTGCCAAAGAGTGAATGAATTACTTCACCCCGTTCTCGCATTTCTAAGCTATAAACCTGATTTAGATCAATAATTCAAAAACCATTCGCTCCATTTTTATCCCACTCTCTATCTCAAGCTATTTATACATTTAGATTATGGATTTGAAATAAAATGAGAGCTTTGCAAAAGTAAAAAAGAGGTAAATATTAAAATGAATTCGTAAAATACAGCTATTTAGAAAATTAAGCCGACTTCACCAGAATAAAATCACTCTGCATTTGGTATTTTTTACCGGTCACATCTTCACGTATTTCTAAAACACGATCCTCTAAATCGACATAAAGTAAGTTTCGCTTGGTCACGTTCACCAACTCTATCTTGTGCTGATCTTGAGCATTAAAACGAAGTAGTCCAGTCAAAGTTTTGACTTCGTTATGGCCACTCAAACTTTCTCGTTTTAGGGTGTAGGTCATGTTTTCATGCAGCTCAAGTGCAACTGCCATACCCGGACAGTCTTCACAACGGGACAAACATCCCATACACGGCGTTGTGCCCTGATAACCCCCAACCCACGCAGGAATAATCTGCTTTTGTTCTGCCACTTGGAGTTTAGACTGATCATGTTGCGTTTGATTCGCCTCGGAACAACCCCACAATAGTCCTGTAGCCATCAGAGGAATAAGAATGGGAGCCTTCATGTCACAAATCTTCAAAACCTAAACCGCGACGAACATAACATATTTTAGACGATGACTAAATCTCAGACCTGTCAAAACCAGCCTTTTTTACCTTTTAAGACTGCGTCCGCACAACGTAAACTTTCTTGGCTCAAAGCCCAAAGTCGATAATCCCCAGTTAAAGAAGCTGTAGCAAAGTTATGTGTATAAGCAAAACTTAAACCTCGCTCACTATCGCCCCAAGCTCCTGAACCATTAAAGCCCATATGACCAAAACCCTGCTCTGCGGTTTTGCCTAGGGTTAATATACGGTGATATCCCAAGCGCCAATGCATCGGTATCGGCATCACGCGATCTCGATAGCTATATTGCACTCGACTCAATTCAGAAAACACATCGGGACGAATCAACTGCTGACCTTTCCAAATCCCTTTTTGAGATAGCGTCGCATACACTTTGGCTAAACTATTGGCGGTAAAGACACCATTTGCCGCCGGAATGATCGCCTGAATCGCATCATCATGATAAAAGCTGACCTTTTTCATGCCTTTGGGAATCATGCCATCCTGAAAGTCTTGTGGATCTTGCCCTGACCACTGTATCGCTTTATCAAGCACTGAAACTTTACGCACCTTCGTGGGACTTGTTTGATTTGCTTGGATAGGTACAGGACGAGTAATAGGGCGTGCGATACGTTTTAATTCAGCACTGGGTGCGCCAAAGTAGACTCCATCTAGCTCTAGCGGCTCAACTAAATAGGTTTGAAAAAGCTCAGTTAAAGGTTTCCCCGTTGCTTTTTCCAAAGCACCACCGACTAGCCAACCGAAGGATAAAGGTTGATAGGCAGCATCTTCACCAATTGCAAAGCGTGGTTGCGCCTTTTCAAATACGTCTAACATATATGCCCAGTTCAACATTTCTGTCGCATCGGCAATGTTATTACGGATATCAAATAATCCGCTTTGATGACTCAACACATGTCTTAGCGTCATCTTCCCTTTGCCATTTTGGGCAAATTCAGGCCAATAATCCGCAATCGGTTGATCGTAACTCAGCACACCTTGACTGACTAAAATATGCGCCAAGGTTGCAAGTACGCCTTTGCCTGTCGAATAACACACCGACATCGTATTGACCTGCCAAGGAGAATCTACCGCTGCCAAACCCATATAGATATCAACAACCTTTTCACCCTGAAAATATAAAACACAGGCCGCACCGCCATATGCTGAACGAGCATCTTGTAAGCGGCTAAAGAGATGGGCAACACTTTGAAAACGTGGGTCAACGTAGCCTTGGTAATGGTTCGGATTCGCTTGTAAATATTGTTTTAAACTTTTCATTTACACATCCATGTATTTTGAAGCTGACATAAAAAAGCCCAGTGTAATCTAAACTGGGCTTTTTAAAATTATAGTGCTTTGATCTGTCCCGTCACATGCGGTTTTTGATTCTTACTATTTCGAATTAAGAAAGCAGTATTTGCCCCTTTTGTCGCAGTCATAAAATCGACTGTTGACGGCAAATACATCGGCAGTTTAAACCAAACATCTGCTTCATAAGCATCAGGCAATGTGATCGAAGCCAACGCTCGTGCCTTACTCCACATGCCGTGCGCAATGGCCTGTTTAAAACCAAAGGCTTTTGCTGTCACCGCATGAATGTGGATCAGGTTAAAGTCGCCCGAAGTCATTGCATAACGACGGCCTGTATTTTCAGAGACTTCCCAGACTGCATTCGGCTGATAATCTGAAGCCGTTGCTTCGACTAATTTTGGTGCTGTTTTACCATCGGTCTTTTGACGTGCTAAATACGTGGTTAAAGCTTCAACCACGACTTCATTACCAACTTTCACCGTGGTAATAAAATCAAACTGAACACCTTTATCATGTGGCTCAAGCGCGCCATATTTACATGATAAAGTGAGGGTTTCATTGACGCCAACTTTACGCATTTGTTTGACTTGATTGCGAATATGCACCAAACCTAACACTGGAAATGGAAACGGCTCTTGCCCCATCATGTGCATTTGTAAGCTTTGCGATAATACAGCCAAATAAATCGCAGGAATATAACCATTATTCTTAAAGCCACATACTTCGTTATAGGCTTTCAAATGCTTTTGATCGACATTAAAAGAATCTACCACATACTCAACCTGCGGTAAGACTTTTTCACCTTTTGGCTTTTTAAAGATCAAACCTTGAATGACTTTCGGATAAGCCATATATGGTTTTGGAAGTTGACTAAAATGGCGAGTCTTCATACTGAACCTTTGAGAAGTTTTTATTGCAATATTTTTTTGAAAGCTCCTTCTCCCTCAGGGAGAAGGTTGGGATGAGGGAAAATGCCATCCCATTTATAATATAAAGAGTTTATCTCCCCCTCTAAAGGAGAGATAAATTCAAGCTTTTAAATTAAGCACCCAACAAGCTTTGACCACAAACGCGTACCACGTTGCCGTTTAAACCAGTCGATGCTGTCGCTGCAAATAGAGCAATGGTTTCAGCAACATCTACAGGTAAACCACCTTGGCTCATCGAGTTCATACGGCGACCCGCTTCACGGATTGCAAATGGAATTGCAGCAGTCATTTGGGTTTCAATGAAACCTGGTGCAACCGCATTGATGGTAATACCATTCGTCAAAGTTGGAGCAGTAAATTTAACCACACCAATGACACCTGCTTTCGACACAGCATAGTTAGTTTGACCTAGGTTACCTGCAATACCTGAAATAGATGATACACAAACAATACGACCATTGGCATTTAAACCGTCATTCGCAAGTAAATAATCATTTACACGTTCAATCGCAGACAAGTTAATGTTAATCACCAAGTCCCAAAGCTCAGGCTTCATATTCGCCAAAGTTTTGTCGCGGGTAATACCTGCGTTATGCACGATAATATCTAAACCACCTTGAGCAGCTGCTGCAGCTTTAATTTTCTCACCAGCATCGTTTGCTGTGATATCAATTGCCAGTGTTGAACCACCAATCACACCTGCAACACGGTCAAGATCTGCTTGTTGCTGTGGTACATCTAAACAAATCACATGCGCACCATCACGTGCCAAGACATGTGCAATCGCTTCACCAATACCACGGCTCGCACCTGTTACTACAGCCGTTTTACCTGCCAGTGGTTTAGCCCAATCTACATCTACAACAGCCGCTTTAGAAACGCGAATCACTTGACCAGAAACATAAGCAGAACGTGGAGATGCTGTAAAACGTAAAGTTGATTCAAGATTTTCTTCTGCACCTGCATCCACATAAATCAAATGTGCTGCAATCCCCTTTTTAAACTCTTTACCGACAGACTTCACAAAACCTTCAAGCGCGCGTTGTGCAATCGCTTTTTTCACGCTACCCGCAGTTTCAGGGGTAGTGCCTACCACAATCACACGACCAGAAGCAGCCACTTGACGTGCGATAGGGTTAAAGAAGTTATATAACTCATTGAGTTGTTCTGATGACTCAATGCCAGATGCATCAAAAATAACAACTTTGAATTTAGACTCTTTGTCGCCTGCATTAAATGCACTTAAGTTTAAGCCCACTTGAGCCGCAGCTTGCTGTAACTGTGCATTGTTACCTGCATAGCTATTGGCGTGAACATTTGCCAACACTTGCGCAATTGCACCAGATAATGAACTGTTTGCTGCTGCACCCAGTAAAACAGCACCTTTAATCACAGGCGTTGCTGACTCAAAACGGTCTAAAAAAGTTGGTGCAGGTAAACCCAAATTTTTAATGACAAATTTACCAATTGGAGATTTTGCAAAAGTTTGGTATTGATCAGTCATGTTTTTATCTCTCATACAAATTAATTGTTGATGGATTCAAAGATATCCTTTTAACTTCAAAGTGATGTCTAGAGTCTTATATTTCAATAGTTCCATCGGTTTCTATAGAATCATACTTGAGTTATAGATGATATGTCTTGACCTGAAAGCCTGTTGCAATGTCATTCTAGTCAATTCAGCCATTTTTATAATATGCTAATGTACACCCTAAGAATAGATTAACATGCTTGGAAAAGCCTTATGAGCAAAACAACTCAAGAAAATCCAGCAGTGGAAAATTCTGCTACGGAAACTGTGTCAAATACATCAAAAAGTACATCTCGTAGAACTAAAAGTACTGGCACAACAACCCAATCAGTAAATAATACGACTAAGCCGACTCGCACTCGTGCTGCGTCAACTCGTAGTAAAAGCCCCGCTTCTTCTACAAATGCTTCAAAACCAAAAACTCAAACTGCTGTTCAACAGGATCAAACCATGAGTCAAAACACTGTTCGCCGCGTGGCTATTATCGGTGGTAACCGTATTCCTTTCGCTCGCTCAAATGGCGCATATTTCACCGCTTCGAATACAGATATGTTCACAGCAGCGCTAAACGGTCTTGTTGAACGTTTTAACCTTCAAGGTCAACGCCTTGGTGAAGTGGTTGCTGGTGCGGTACTTAAGCACAGCCGTGACTTTAACATGACCCGTGAATGTGTACTAAACACTGCACTTGCACCAGAAACACCTGCTTACGATATTCAGCAAGCATGTGGCACTGGCTTACAAGCAGCTTTCTTAGTTGCCAACAAAATCGCACTGGGCCAAATTGAAGTGGGTGTTGCTGGTGGTGTAGATACGACTTCTGATGCACCAATTGCGTTTGGTGATGGTTTACGTAAAGCATTGCTTGAACTCAACATTGCAAAAACAGGTAAAGACCGTTTAAAAGCTTTGACTAAAATCAATCTAAAAGACTTGATGGATGCGCCAAAAAATGGTGAGCCACGCACGGGTCTTTCTATGGGTGATCACCAAGCTATTACTGCACTTGAATGGGGTATTGCACGTGAAGCACAAGACGAACTTGCTGCATCTTCACACCAAAAAATGGCTGCGGCTTACGAAGAAGGTTTCTTCGATGACCTAATCACACCATTCTTAGGTTTAGAGCGTGACAACAACTTACGTGCTGACTCTACTGTTGAAAAACTTGCTAAGCTCAAACCAGCTTTTGGTAAAGGCGATGCGCGTACCATGACTGCGGGTAACTCAACCCCACTTACGGATGGTGCATCTTGTGTGCTTTTAGCGTCAGAAGAATGGGCCAAAGCAAACGGTCACGAAGTACTTGCTTACTTAACATTCCAAGAAACAGCTGCTGTTGATTTCGTTGAGAAAAAAGAAGGCTTATTGATGGCGCCTGCTTATGCAGTTCCACGTATGCTTGAGCGTGCTGGCATTACACTTCAAGACTTCGACTACTACGAAATTCATGAAGCATTTGCATCGCAAGTACTTTCTACTTTGAAAGCTTGGGAAGATCCAAAATTCTGTAAAGACCGTTTAGGTTTAGATGCTCCACTCGGTTCAATTGACCGCACTAAACTCAACGTAAAAGGTTCTTCACTTGCAGCAGGTCACCCATTTGCTGCTACGGGTGGTCGTATCATTGCTACTGCTGCGAAGTTGATTAACCAAAAAGGTTCAGGTCGCGTACTGGTTTCAATTTGTGCTGCAGGTGGTCAAGGTGTAACAGCGATTATTGAAAAATAATCTCGCCTTCGCCATGATAAAGCACCTCTTTTGAGGTGCTTTTTAACTGGTCAAAACCATCAATTTGCTCTATAGATAAAAAATAAAATAACCAAATACAAAACTATGCGAAATTCATCCTCATTGTTGGCTTATCTCAATACACCCATTCGCTATTATTATTTTTACCTCATTCCCTTAGGACTAGCACTCCTTATGGTCAGTTTTGATGTTCACTTTCAAGGTGTGTTTCCAAATACCATCGCATCCAACTTATCCAGTCCACATAAATTTCTCAATGACTTTTTTGCTATATGTACTTTCATATGTATTGTCGTTATTTTTATCAATTATTTTCGCGTACAGCTCAACAGACAACAAATCCAGCACATTAAACTACACTACGCAAAACTGAATACACAGCAACGTTCAATGTTTAGCCCGTTAGGCTTATTGTTTTTTATTTTTATGTTGCTCTTTTTCTGCTTAAGCTGGTTTTTGATCAGTGATGAAATCCCATACACAGATTCCAGTACAAAGAAAGGCGCAACCATGGTCTATCTAAAAGGCTTTGCTCATCCGTATATTAGCGCTGTAGTGAATAGCTTACACTATGCCCTCACGGTTCTTTTCGCCTTGATGATCCCTTATATTTTCAATGTTAGAAAATTCACATAAGAATCGCTGCACATTAAAAAAGCCACGACATTGCGTGGCTTATTTTTAATTTGAATATTGTGCTTCAGGTTGAATACCCAATTTAGCTTCCAGCATGTCATAACACCACTGGAAGATAAAGGTATAAACCAAAATACACATGGTTAAACTGAAGTCGAGTACGATGGCTTGCCAAATACTCATTTGCATTGCATATGCGACCATTGGGATAGTTGCAAGCATCAAACCACCTTCAAAACCAATCGCGTGAAGAACACGCACACCGATGGTTCTTTTTAGCTTTCTTTTCGCTTCAAACTTTTCAAAAAAATGGTTAAACACCATATTCCATATGACCGAAGTGACAGCCATGGCAATACCGAGTACACCTGTGACTTCTAAAGGCATATGGAATATGAAACTTAAGGCAACAGCAATGATCACCAATAGGATGATTTCATAGCTGAGCGCTTGAATAATCCTTCTTTTGGAAATCAACATTTTTAATTACTCTTTCATGATTGGATGTTGGCTATTTTATTTTTATAATACTGATTAATCGAGTTAGATTCTTTCAATAAAATTGAAAGATAAAAAATTATGAATATCAATCAAGAGCAACTGATTATTTTTAAAACTGTGATTGAGTCAGGCTCATTTTCAGCTGCTGCACGCAAGTTAGGGAAAGTACCATCGGCCGTGAGTATGTCAATTGCTAACTTGGAAATAGACTTAAACCTACAGCTCTTCTTACGCGAAGGACGTGAGCCTACAGCAACAGCACAAGCCATGACCTTGTACGAAAAGACCGAGCAACTACTGACTGAAATGAATCAATGGAAACAGCATGCATATGCCCTAAGCCACGGTTTGGAGTCCTCGCTCAACATTGTAGTGGTATCTGAGCTTCTACATATGCAATGGATCGACTACATCGCAATATTAGAAGCCGAATTTCCCAGTCTACAAATCAATATTTTTTCTGCACCTCAAGAAGATGCTCAGAAAATGTTACTCAATGGTACAGCACAACTAGCACTGATGTTTGAACGTGAACAACTGGAAAGCAGCGAACAGTTTGTAGAATTAAAACTCGAAACTTTAGTTCCCGTTGCCAATAAGGACTTTACTCTGGCGAAATTTTCACAAGTCAGTTTTGAACAAATTCAACACAGCCGTCAAATCGTGGTTGCCAGTCGCGATAAAAGCATTAAGCCAGAATTGCTCTATTCCAAACAGTATTGGCGGACAGACAACCATCACTCGGCTTGCGCCTTAATCATGCAAAACTTTGGCTGGGGTGTTTTACCCTTAGAAATGTTAAATGAAAGCCCTCAGCTCAAAAAGCAGCTCAAAATATTAGATCTGATGGATTTCACCCCCAAGTTTGAATATTTTGTGGACTTGGTCTGGAGTCGTGAAAGTGAATTGGGTGCGGCTGCACGTTTTTTAATCCAACACATCCGAAATCAGCGTAAAAAAGTATAATTACTGCTGTTAAAACGTCCGAATCTACTTGGGTTAAAAGCAGTTTGTGTTATAAATATTTTACGGGTAATAACTTTAAGAACGAACGATCAATGACACAAACCGCATTAAACCAATTAAAAAGCTTAACCACCATTGTTGCCGACAGTAGCGATTTAGCGGCGATTAACCAATTTCGCCCGCTCGATGCAACCACCAATCCTTCTCTAATTACAGCAGCTGCAAGTCAACCTGAAAATAAAGAGTTGATTGAAGACGCTTTCGCTCAAGCCAAAGCGGAAGGCTTTGAAGATGACTTACTTATTGAACGTACGATTGACATTCTTACCGTCAAATTTGGTGTTGAAATTCTCAAGTTGATCGAAGGTCGTGTTTCCACAGAAGTAGATGCAGCGCTGTCTTATGATACCAATGCCACCATCAAAAAAGCCAAAGAGCTGCTGGCGCTATATAAAAACTACGGCGTAGATCAAGATCGTATTTTAATTAAAATTGCTTCGACATGGGCAGGCATTCAAGCAGCGAAAGTGCTGGAAGCTGAAGGCATCCATACCAACTTAACGCTTTTGTTTGGTGTGCATCAAGCACATGCTTGTGCGGAAGCGAATGTCACTTTAATCTCACCTTTTGTTGGACGTATTTTAGATTGGTACAAAAAGGCCGAAGGCGTGGACAGCTATCCCGTTGAAAAAGACCCTGGCGTACTCTCTGTGAAGCAAATTTACCAGTTTTATAAAGCACATGGGGTCAAAACAGAAATTATGGGGGCAAGCTTCCGTAGTATTGACCAAGTGTTGGGACTAGCTGGCTGTGACCTGCTGACTGTTGCACCTAATTTATTGGCTGCACTTGAACAAGACACGCGTGAAGTCAAAGCACAACTGTCAACAAGTGATATTGCGCCAGCGACAACTGCACTTAACGCACTCGGTGAAACTGAGTTTAGAGATCAAATTGAACATGACCTCATGGCAACGCAACTGCTACAAGGGGGGATTGATGGATTTATTAAAGCTCGTCAACAACTGAACACACTGTTACGTCAGTCTTTTGGTTTAGATGAAGAAATTTCAGCTTAACTTGATTTTTCTTCTTTTAAAAGCCGATTTTGTTATCATGCAACATCGGCTTTTTTATTGAGAATACGTTGTGTTTGGTATTATCGACATCGGTACTTATATCATCGGTACAATTCTAATTGTGATTTTGCCAGGCCCAAATTCTCTTTATGTGATGTCTATCGCCTCACGATTTGGTATTAAGACGGGGTACTGGGGTGCACTAGGTGTTTTCACAGGCGATTTGATCCTCATTCTATGTACCGTGCTGGGTGCAACATCTCTTTTACATGCTTTTCCTTGGCTGTTTATTTTATTAAAAATTGTAGGTGCACTCTATCTGTCATATTTAGGTATAAAACTCTTGATTGCAGGAGTCAAAACCTGGAGCTCTAGCCCACAACAGCTTGCAGCAAGTACAGATCAGAGCACTTTACAAACCTTGTATCCTTTTCGCTCAGCGCTGACCATTAGCCTTTTAAACCCAAAAGCCATTTTGTTTTATCTGTCTTTTTTTGTGCAGTTTGTCGACCCAAATTATGCCTACCCAGCACTAAGCTTTGCCTTACTTTCCATTATTCTACAAATCATCAGTATGGCTTATCTCAGTATCCTGATTTTTTCAGGTATTAAGCTGGCGAGCTATTTCAACCAACAGTTTAAAGTTGCCGCCGTTGCAGTGGCGACCGTCGGTCTGCTGTTTTGTGGCTTCGGCTTAAAACTGGCACTTTCCACACTATAATTTTCGTGAATAATCTCATTATTTTCGACAAAAAATCCATCATGTGCTGTTTTCTTTTTCAAGAACCAGCGTATGATCCTTGAACAATAGTAATTTTCACTCATTCAAATTATGTTTTGATCTTCATGCAAAAATTATTTCAAGATTTCTCTGTTCCAGCAGTATTCGCAGGTTTTATTACCTTCCTCATTGGCATTAGTGTGTCTTCAGTCTTGGTCATTCAATCCGCCCAAGTCTTAGGTGCAAATACCGCACAAATCAACTCATGGTTCTGGGCTTTAGGTCTGGGTATTGGTTTAAGTGGGCTGCTTTTATCTTGGAAACTTAAATATCCTGTATCGACCTCATGGTCTACGGCAGCACTGGCCTTAATTATTGCGACAGGCAGTGGTTATAGTTTGCATGAAGCGATTGGCGCATTTTTGGTCTGTGGTTTAGTTACTGCCATTTTGGGCTTTTTCGGTATCTTTGAAAAAGTTCTGACGTATATCCCGCAAAGCCTAACCAGTGCCATGCTAGCTGGTGTGTTATTGAAGTTTGGTATTTCATTGTTCGCTAGTATGCAAGACCATTGGGGTTTTATTTTATCCATGCTGGCGGCTTATATTGTTTCTAAGCGACTTACTCCACGTTACTGCATTGTCATTACAGTGATTGCAGGCTTGTTACTCTGCCCGTTGTTCTTAGACTTCCATACTCCTCAAATCACATGGAGCCTAGCGCAACCTGTTTGGATGACGCCTGAATTTAGTATGTCTGCTATTTTAGGTTTAGCGCTGCCTTTATTTGTGATCAATATGGCATCGCAATACTTACCGGGTATTGCCATGATTAAAAGCTATGGCTATAACCCCCACGTCAATCAACTGATTGGTTGGACGGGTACCGCTCAAGCCTTACTCGCACCCTTTGGCTGTTATAGTGTCAATACCGCAGCAATTAGTGCTGCCGTCAGTTTAGATGAACAAGTTCACCCTGATCCATCGAAACGTTATATTGCGGGCATGAGCTGCGGTTTCTTCTACATCTTAATGGGACTATTCGCAGCCACCCTGACCAGTCTTTTGCTGTCTTTCCCTGCGATTTTTATTACAGCCTTGGCTGGTATTGCTTTGTTTGGCACGATTAGTCATAACATCGCGATTGCATTTGAAGCGGTATCAGACCGTGAAGCTGCGCTCATGACCTTCTTATTCAGCGCATCTGGGGTACAGTTCTTTGGTATTGGCTCTGCCTTTTGGGGACTACTCTTTGGTTTTGCAGTTATGCTTATATTTAAATTTAAAGCCAAAAAAGTTTAAGCCCTCATACAAAAAGCACCCTCGATGGGTGCTTTTTTTATTGTTAAATATTGCTAACTTGAAAAATTAATGCTGATAACTTCGTTGAATCAATTCTTGCTTAAGTTGCATCGTCTCAGACAGATTTTCCACCTCGGTAAATGCTGTGAGCCAAATACCATCTGCAGCATAGCGCAAAATTTTAAGTTCCAAGTCATTGTCTGTATCCTGATGTCGAGCCAAACGTTTTTCTAGCCACTCAATCCAATACTCATTAAAGGTACGATCCGTCAGCATAATCATCGAAATAGCTGACCAAGAATGCTCCAAGCCTAGCACCTGCTTTTCCAAAGTAATCTCGATATAGGCTCGGGTAAAGCAACCATAACGATCACGATCTTGGCTAATCAACTCATCAATAACACGATCTAATTGTTCAAGCTGTTCCACAACCATCGCTTCTAGTAGCTTTTGTTTGTTTGGAAAATGATGAAAAACGCCGCCCTTACTCACGCCAACCAAATCAGCCACTGCTTGTATGGAGACCCCAGTCACGCCTTTTTCAGCAGCCAAACAGATCGCATGTTGTAGGATACTTTGGCGAACCTGTTCTGGTGCCTTTTTACGTGGACTTGCTTGTTGCATCGAACTTAATGCCCTGTTGAATTTGAAAATAAGTTAATCACGACCACAC
This sequence comes from Acinetobacter sp. WCHAc060042, assembly GCF_003231195.1. NCBI lineage: Bacteria > Pseudomonadati > Pseudomonadota > Gammaproteobacteria > Moraxellales > Moraxellaceae > Acinetobacter > Acinetobacter sp. WCHAc060042. The sequence continues at coordinate 68,051 of NZ_QKVN01000002.1, read as the reverse complement.
CAGAAACAATCAGTGCAATACCGATCATTGCTGCAAAATCTAGACTTTGTCGGAAAACAAAGTAACCAATCAGAGCGGTTAAAACAATACCAACACCCGCCCAAATCGCATAAGCGATACCCAATGGAATCACTTTAATCACTTGAGACAATAAATAAAATGCCAACGAAAATAGAACCACTACGGCCAGAGAAGGCAATAGCTTGGTAAAACCTTCCGACTTTACCAAAAAAGTCGAACCAATCACTTCAGAAATAATTGCCATCGCCAGCAATGCATAAGCCATTAATATAGGATTCATCAGGAACTCAATAATTAACATACCAATCGGTCGGTATGTTATTTAAATACTAAAAATTAAACAAGTCTTTCTGTATACTTTTTTATTTTGTTTCAGTCGGCCTTGAGGTTTGCTTTATAAAATCAATGGTTCGATCAAAGGTGATCTGACTCGCTTGTTTGCTCATCATGAACTGATATTCATGCACCAAAAACTCCTTAGAGTCTGGATAAAAAGCCTCCGTGACTGCAACCTGATGCTGCTTCAACACCTCGACGAAAGGTAAAGACTGGCTCTTGGTTAAAAAGTCTTTATTTCCTCCACTGATAAAGACAGATGGATACTGTGGCGTAATATGTTCACTGGTTGAAATTGACTTTAAAAAAGCTGCATCTTCTTTACGCTCCCCTGTATAAGCTTGAACCAAGTTATAAACGCCCCATTCAATGAGCCTGAGTTCCTCAGGAGCGGTGTTTACAAAGCGATATAAGTCATAAATACCACAATGCAAAATTAGCCCTTTAAGCTGTTTCGGCTGAATGCTCGGCTTAAAATTGGATGCTTGAGCAAATGCGGGATTAGTCAAAAGTGCAGCATAATGACTGGCAATATTGGCTCCAGCAGAGTCTCCTGCTAAATACAGTTGGTTCGGGTTAATATGATACTGAGCAGCATTCAATTGTAAGAAATTCAGTGCATGATCGACTTGCTGTAACTGAGTGGGATAAATAGCCTCAGGTGCAAACTGATACTCTACCGAGACCACGTTAAAGCCTTGATTAGCTAAAAGCTTAAAATAACCTCGCGCATGCTTTTTTGACCCCGAAACCCATCCGCCGCCATGAATCCAAACCACCGTGGGCACTGTGTTTAATTGTTCAATATTTTTGGGTTGATAGATATCAACATTCAGCTCAGGACTAGCTTGATATGGAATATTATTGTGTACGATGACATCGGGAGGCGCAAAGCGATCTAGCATTTTCATTTGAATATTGGTTGCTGTATTGAACGTTCCCGCAATCAGTTTGGTGTTCTTTTCTACACTTTGACACGCACTCAAAAGCACAATCATGAAAACAGTACTAAGTACTTTTATTATTGATTGAAAAATCATACTGTTCGGCCCCACCCTTTTTTCAAATGATTCTAATACAATCTCTATCACATCGCATGATTAAACAGGTCACATTTCAGCCTCATTTAAACACTAGAAGCATCTTTTAGAGAATATTGCTTTAAATCTGAAACTTGAGTTTTTCACTCAAGATTTTGGAGACGTAAATCGGCTTTTTTTGAATTATTTTCTTTAAATTTCATGAATTTTCAATTTTTAGCCCGATCAAAATTGAACATTTAATGGCAGTGTGTTATCAATAAATCAAGAACTAAATCTTATACAAAAGGAGTCCCTCTGATGGCTTACCAACATATTTTAGTCCCTGTTGACGGTTCACAAATTTCTTTTTCTGCGGTTAAACAAGCGGCTGAAATTGCCAAAGTTTTTGGCAGTCAACTCACATTGATTAGCTTAGTTGCTGAAGACCCTCTCAAAGATGCTGATTTTTACTATACTTCTCCAATCATGAAAGACTATTTCATACAAGCCTACAACAATGCTGAGAAAGCCCTTCAGGATGCTGTTCAAATTGCACAAGAACAAGGTATAACAGCACAGTCTAAAATCATCAAAGGTGAAGTCTCTGAAGATGCTGTGGTCGAAGCAGCCGCTTCACTAAAAAATGACTTGATTGTGATGGGTTCACATGGCCGTAAAGGCTTTCAAAAATTCCTATTAGGCAGCTTTGCTCAAGATGTTCTCAAGTCTACTGAGCTCCCAGTTCTCATTGTTAAAGCTTAATCAACTATAACGCGTCTTTATATGAATTGATTTCGCATGTACTGCAAAATAATCCGCATAAAGATGCACCATTAAGGAGAAGATAATGAGCTACAAACACATTTTGGTTGCCGTCGATGAATCCCCGATGTCTTATGCTGCTGTTGAACAAGCACTTGAGTTGGCCAAAGATTTAAATAGTCGTGTAACACTCATGAGCGTGATTGCAGTCGATCCATTTGTCGGAGTCGACTTTTATAAAGTTGCACCAGCCATCACCGACTATTTCCTACATGCTGAAAAAGTCGCTCAAGACCGTTTAGCCGAAGTAAAGCTCTCATTTGACCGCGATGAAATTGAGGTGGATACCAAAGTGATTCGCGGCATCTCTCCTTCTGAAGGTATTATTCATGTGGCCGATGAAGTCGGTGCAGACCTGATTTTGATGGGCTCACATGGCCGTACAGGCTTTAAAAAGATGATGTTAGGTAGTGTGGCGCAAAATGTTCTCACACAGTCTCCGATACCTGTGCTGATCGTAAAAGTTTAAGTATTGTTTTAAACAAAAAAGACTGCCGAAGCAGTCTTTTTTTGTTTGGCAGAACTTGTTCACTTTATTAGCTTTTACTAATCTGCTGATGCAAATTTTGCAAATAATGCTCTGCTGCCGACTGTTGCATAAAAGTTTTTTGAAATAACCCCGAAGCCTGATGGTTATGCGGGCTATACTCAACATTGACTTGAAATGTTCCCAGTTCAGCACTTTTCGCAATACGAATAGCAATAATATGAACGGTATTTAAATAAAACCCATCTTCAATTTTAACTAACATATCTGTTTACACTCTACATGTTTGTGTGCCCAATAGCCTGTATACAGAAGCCGAAAAAATACAGAATATTGAGCTAATCATCTGTTATGCCATAACATTATACCCATAAAATGCGATTCAATTCACACTATTCACATGAATGTTCATTATTTAGAAAAATACCAATGTGAGCTCTTCATGCTGTCATTCTTCAGTTTGCATAAAAAAAGCCAGTCAGTAGACTGGCTTTTTTTATGCGTAGATCAGTTAAATACTTAACATACTGCTTAAAGTTTCACTGACATTTTTAGATTTCACTTGTGGTTTTAAAGCCTCAAGCTTTGCTTTCACTTCGCTACGCTGTGGCTCTGCCAAGCTATACCAGCGAGACAAAACTTGAAGTAAACGAGAACCAACAATTGGGTTTTTCTCATCTAAATATTTTGCCAGCCCAATGAAATGATCCACACCAAAACTCCATGTGTTCACTGGATTTGCATTTAAACCACCACTCACTGAACGAATACGGTTCGGTACGCCCAAATCATAATCGGCATGTGAAGTGAGGTATTGAATGGTGTCTTCTGTAGCACAAGGATGTGCCGCTTGAAGTGTGAACCACTGATCTAGTGACAAAGCCTCATCTTTAAAACGTAGATAAAAATCACGTAATGCAGCTTCTGCTTGTGGTGCATCGTTCCACACCAAGACACGTAATGCACCTAACCGTTCAGACATATTGCCTGTGGCTTCATATTGCTGATACGCCAGTTCAAAAGCAGTTTCATCACCTTGGCGAGCCATCATACTGAGCATGATATTTTTCAGTGCACGGACACCCATGGCTTGTGAGAACTCTTTTTGCAAATCTGGGTCTAAAGCCAAATACGTGTCTTTACAGAACGCCCCTAACTCACGTGCAAGTTTGTCAATCAGAGCATTACGCTGTTCTTGAACTTTCTCAGGTTCATAATCGGTGTCGATACGGCTACCTAAATATCCTTCACTTGGCACATCAAATAAACGCGATGCCAAGAGTGGATCTTGCTCAACAAGCGCAGGCAACGTGTTTTTAATGGCTTGAATATAAATATGCGCATCATGACCATTGAGCAAAATACGCTCAAGCAGTGTTTGTGTTGCTTGCCATTGGTTAAATCCATTGGTTTCGTATTGAATTAAGAATGCCAACTCTTCATCGGTATAGTTGAACTCTAAGTTGACGGGCGCAGAAAAATTACGCAGTAATGACACGACCGGCTTCGTGCTTAAACCGCTAAATACAATGCTGGCTTGGTCTTGATCAAAAAGATACACACCGTCTTTGACTGCATTTTCAAATAAACTGTCTGAGTTTAAAAGCAATTGCTCACCTGTTGCAGCATCGAACAGTGCTAAAGCAACAGGAATTGGAACAGCTTTTAGGTTCGGATACTTAGGATGTGCTTTTAAACTTTGCTTAAAGTTTAAGGTATAAGTTTGTGCAGCAGCATCATAGTGACCTTCAGCTTCTAACTTTGGTGTACCTGGTTGGTTATACCACGTTAAGAAGTTGGATAAATCTACACCTGAACCCGCGGTCAAAGCAGCGACCCAATCTTCAACTGTCACAGCTTGACCATCATGGCGTTCAAAGTATTCATCGGTTCCTTTACGGAATTTTTCTTTGCCTAATAAGGTTGCCATCATGCGGTTAATTTCCGCACCTTTTTCATAGACTGTTGCCGTATAGAAGTTATTGATTTCCACAAAATGGTCTGGACGCGGTGGATGAGACAATGGGCCTGAATCTTCTGGGAACTGATGCGCTTTGAGTACCGCAACGTCGTCAATACGTTGAACCGCAGCAGACAGTAAATCTTCTGAGAAAGATTGATCACGGAAAACCGTTAAGCCTTCTTTTAAACACAATTGGAACCAATCACGGCAAGTAATTCGATTACCTGTCCAGTTATGGAAGTATTCATGGGCAATCACCGACTGTACACGCATGATCGCGGCATCTGTCGTGTATTCTTCGTCAGCCAAAACACATGAGGTATTAAAAATATTGAGACCTTTGTTTTCCATCGCCCCCATGTTGAAAGCACTGGTCGCCACAATCATATAATTGTCTAGGTCATAGGGACGACCATAGTGTTCTTCATCCCAACGCATTGAATGCTTTAAAGCTTCCATCGCAATATGACATTTCGGAATATCTTTTTCTTCGGCATAAATTTCCAAAGCCACATCACGACCTTCGGAAGTCACATAACGGTCTTTTAAAACAGCCAAATCACCAATCACACAAGCAAATAAATACGCTGGTTTTTTGGTTGGGTCTTGCCAAATGGTATAGTGACGACCTTCTCCTGCCTCGCCCGCTTCAATTAAGTTACCATTAGCAAGCAGCACAGGATATTTTTTGTCAGCTTCTACACGTGTGGTAAACACTGAAAGAACATCAGGACGGTCTGGGTAAAAGGTAATTTTACGGAAACCTTCAGGCTCATTTTGGGTTACGAACAAATCTGATGCGGCTTGGTATAAGCCTTCAAGTTGTGTATTTGACTCAGGATGAATGATCACTGATGTCTCAAGCTTGATCTGATTTGGTGCATTGCGAATTACCAACTGCTCAGCATCAAGTGCATATTGCTCTTGGCTGAGTTGCTGACCATTCAGCACTAAACGCTTTAGCTCTAAATCACGCCCGAGTAGAACCAAATCACCTTCAGCTTGGCGCGTTAACTCCAGTACAGCATCAACTTTGCTATGCTCATCATAGACTTGAATATCGAGGTGAATGCTGTCTACTAAAAAAGATGGCTTTTGGTAGTCTTTTAAATAAACAGTTTGATCTGCCTCAATAATTGGATTTGCCGCAATATTCATGTCATGTCCTAATGCTATTGGTCTACAGCTTTATATTGTGTATGTTTTGATCATACGACAAGTTTGTCATGCTGTCTGTGTTCGTTGAATGATATTTATATGGGCACATTGAATTGGCTTTTCAATTGTATTTCCCTTGTCGCTATCCACTATCTTTATCAATTGAATAAGAAACAGGCAATTCCGTTCATTGTGCTGGTGTTGTTCTGCAATATTTACACCAGCACTCAAAACCAATTTCATACAAATGGTACAAATTCAATAAAATCAGGCTTTCTCAAAACTCTATAGCACTATAAGGGAGACGTTTTCGAATTTATAACTTAATTTTCAAATCGTCTACATTTTGTGCACAGTTCTTGCTTGTATCTCATTATGCATAGCGCATGATAAAACTTAGACAAAATAAAAGAGGTGTGAGATGTATTTAAAAGACCATATCGTCCGCGTCGAAAATATAAAAATGCTGCAAGCACTGGATGCTGCAAAAATTGATCATAAAGTGATTGCTATGTTTATGAGCTGTGAAGGAATGCCATTACAAGCACATGACGTCACCAGTATCTTAAACCACTATGATAACCTTAGTCGCAAAAAGCTCCCCAACAGGAAGGTTCAAGCTATGATTGAAGCCAAAAAATTAGGTAGAGAAGACGACTCTTTGCCTTGCCCCGTTTAAATTCGACTTCTACAAAAAATACGGCGCATGCCGTATTTTTTTGCCCTATATTCGCCCCTGCATCCCTTCTTCTATCTCGTCGTCACAAAGCGCCTCTGCTTGTTCAATTACACTGCAATTTACAACGCCTTTCTGAAATTTTAGCGTGTATAATTTGAGAAAATCCTGAGTTTCAGATTCATCCTATGTCGCTTCAAATTTTGCACAAACAACTTGATGAAAGCACGCCATGTCCACTGTGTCAGGCGGCTATGTTTTGGGTGGATGCTGAACAATACGATAAAGAAATTAACTTTCATGAATGTAGCCACTGCCAACATCGTGTTTTTAGTCATTCAAATCTAAATTGTCACTGTGACAGCTGTTTAGCGCAACGCAAAAAAATATTGAAAGAAACTCGCCAGCAAGAACAACGTAAAACTAAAAATCAAAAAGACATTTATGAGTTTGAGCTAGGTCAACTTAGTTTTATGCATAAATTATTTTTATTGGCCCTGCTTGATGACTACGTACAAGAACATACTCAACACCAAGAGTTTATTGATTGGGAACAGATCAAATATTTTAGCATCAGCCCCAATTACCTGTTTCAAAATAGCCTTGTTAAACAACTGGTAAAAGAACAAATCCTCGTTGCCAAAGATTTTGCCAGTGAAGCACATCAGTACTATATGAATGTCCGTTTAGATGGTTATTCGGAACCCAGCTTATTTAGCATTACCCAACAGCTTCGTTATTGGTTTTACGAGAACCTGAGCCTCGGTGTTCCATTTAAAACCTCAGATGAAGTCAAAAATGCCTTATACCAATTGCTTTATCAGGAAATTATCCAGTTTATGCAGTTTTACTGCCGTACTTGGGGCATTCAAATTGCGGGAAATAACAGTTTCCAAGTGTTTTGTTATCGTTTACTCGATGTACTCGCAGTCGGACAAATTTATTATTTAATCCAAACTGCATTGGAGTATTTGTACGAACGTAAAGCCTTACAAATACGCAATGAAAACTTTATCAATACCAACTTGTTGAAAAAAACCTTGCAACAATACCGTGAACGTAGTGTGGCTGAAAAATGGGAAACTTCAACGTTGCCTCGACCGCATAACTTACCATTCAGTAAAATGAGCGAAGTCTTGTTTTTCCGCTTCTTGGGTTATGACGAAACTATTTTCTTCCAACCTGTTTCACGTTCATGGCAAAAAATTGAACCGCGTTTAAGTTTCTATTCGCAAAAGCGCTGTATGTACTGTGGTTCAAATGAACTCACTGTAGACTACGATGCTGACCAATATGTGACATTATTTTGTCGTAAATGTAAGCACCAAGACCACTATTTCACCAAATAAGGGCACCCACTATGACCGAGCTTTTAGACCTTTCCTTGCTTAACTCAAAACAATCAATTCAAGACCAAACCGATGTCTTGGTGGAATATGTTGCTGAAGCTTGGACTGCCCTGCAAACACAACAACCTTTGGTGCAATGTATCACCAACAGTGTTGCAGCCAACTATGCAGCTAACGTTTTATTGGCTTCGGGTGCCTCACCTGCCATGATTGATAATCCCTTTGAAGCGGAAAGTTTCACCCGCATTAGTGCAGCACTTAGTATCAACCTAGGAACACCAACCTCTGAACAAATGCAAGCCATGCAAATCTCAGCTCAAACTGCGCAGCAACAAGGCATTCCATGGGTTCTAGATCCTGTTGGTTATGGTGCATTTTTAAAATGGCGCTCTGAAATGGTCGATCAGCTTTTAGCCTTTAAACCCACGATTATCCGTGGCAATGCTTCAGAGATCAGCACACTTGCAGGCAACCACATCGAAACCAAAGGTGTGGACAGTACTGCCAATAGCGCAGATGTCTACCAACAAGCAAAAACGCTTTTTGCACATTCAGGTGTGATTGCTATCTCAGGTGAATCTGACTATATCCTGTCTCAAGAACTTAATGCTGTGATTCAAGTCAATGGTGGTTCATATTTACAACCGAAAGTAACCGCTACAGGCTGTGCTTTAGGCGCATTGATCGCTGCCTATAGTGCGGTGACCAATCCTGTTATTGCAGCACTGTCTGCGCATATTCACTTTGCGATTGCTGGACAACTTGCTTATACCCAAAGTCAAAGCATTGGAAGCTTTGCCGTAGCTTTTATGGATCAAATTCACCAACTCAAAGCTGAAATGATTTATGAATATGCAAATATACAACTGATTCAAACATCTTGATAAGCGAAAATAAAGCTGTTCTTGACTCGCTTGTTAGGCGACTTCTCGCCCTAAGAGCAAGTTAAGTGCAGCATCTACTAATGTAAAAAGATCTAATTTACAAATACAGATCAACCCCATACCGATAAAATAGTCAGGTGCATGCTGCATATAAAAGTTGATATGTGGACTCGCCCGATTGCGTAGTCGAATTAATTGTTCAGGGGTTGTTTGTGGCAGCACACAAGGATGTACAAATACATCCTCACTACGTTGCTGTACATTCTCATGACGATTTTGCATGAGCTCAAGCACCTGCAAATACTCTTCAGGCATCTTAGCACCAACACGTGGATAAAAGCGCTTAGAACGTGAAGCAAACAAGCGATATACTTTCGGTTGCATCAAGCTTGAAACAAACCACAGCTGTCGCGTGGGATATTTGAGCCGATAACCTAAAGCCACTCGTATCGCAGACATCAAACTTCTGTTTTGATTCCTATAATCAGGTAAAAAGGCTGCTCGTGAATTCACGATATACAAAGTCTGCTGCTCTCTATTAAGCTTTAAAATGGCAATAATATTTTGACCGACGATTTTACCTCGATGATAAAAACGAATAATCGGTAATGCAACGACATCATGATTATAAAGCAGTTGATATAACTCATTTTGAACTGCATTTGGAAAAATTTTCCGATCAAAGCTTTCCAACTTCTTAAATAAGGCCTGTTGCTTCTCAGTCGAAAGCTTAGTGAAATCGACCATTTTTTCCATAAGATGCATGAGCTCTTTCCATTTTTATTTTTGGTAGCCACACTACCTTTATTTATTATCTGATATTAAATTATGGGATAAAAACCTACCTTTACTAAACTTCACCAGCTCAAAAAGGATAAACGCACATCGCCACTAAATTTTGCGCATAGCATAGCGTTTTTTTAATCAAACATCTAATGGTTAATTTATATACAAAAAATGCCAACATAAAGCTGACATTTTTTACAAAAGCTTAAAGCAAATCTTAAACTAGACGATGAACAATACTGACAGTTTTAATTCGATTTGAATCTAACTCAAGCACTTCAAAATGAACACCACGATAGTCTAACTGAGTTCCGACCTGAACATCACCATGGGTTTTATCAAGAATTAATCCAGCTACACTGATATAGCCTGCATCTTCCTCGACCAAATCCAGCATTCCAAGTTCGAGTTCAAGTTGGTACAAGTCTAGCATTCCTGTCGCCTTCCAAGTCTGATCATCTATTTTGATCAAATCAAGCTGTTCATCAGCGTCAGGAAACTCACCGGCAATTGCTTCAAACACATCAAGCGGTGACACCAAGCCTTGTACATTACCAAACTCATCACTCACCAAGACCAAAGAACCTTTTGATGTTCTCAAAGTATTAATGGCATCAATCACTTTCATTTTTTCGAAGATGTAAATTGGGCGATGACGCTTGATCAGATCTTTTAACTGTTCTTCATCATCGAGTACATCAAGCAGCTCTTTGGCACGTGCAATACTTATGACCTTATCTAAACTACCACGACACACTGGAAATAAGCTGTGTGGTACAGACAATACCTGCTCACGAATTTTTTCAGGGGAATCGTCTAAATTGACCCATGAAATTTGGCTACGTGGCGTCATGATTGAAGCCACAGAGCGTTCGGCCAATGTCAGCACACCACCGATCATATAACGCTCTTCATCCGCAAAAGCTTCTTGCGCTTGACGCTGTTCTGGGTCTTCAGCTTCGATTTTTCCGCCCATGAGTTTTAAAATAGAATCCGCAGTACGATGACGTAGTGGAATTTTAGCCTCATGTTTTGCCGCATTACGCTCACCAAACTGGTTAAATGCCTCGATCGCAATCGCGACACCAATACCCGAATAGATATAACCCTTAGGAATATGGAAGCCGAAACCTTCCGCAATTAGGCTGATACCAATCAATAACAGGAAACTAAGACACAAAATAACCACGGTTGGATGACGGTTTACGAAAGCAGTTAAAGGCTTAGATGCCAACAACATCACGGCCATCGCAACAATCATCGCTGCCATCATGACATAAACGTTATCTACCATACCAATGGCGGTAATTACTGAGTCCAGTGAAAAAACAGCATCTAGAATAACAATTTGTGCAACGACTGCGGTGAAACCTGCATAGACAACATTGCTTGTAACTTTAAGCTCAGGCTTACCTTCAATTTTTTCGTGCAACTCAGTAACGGCTTTATATACCAAGAATAAGCCACCAAAAAGTAAAATGAGGTCACGTCCAGAGAATGTCCATTCCAATATAGAAATAAGCGGTTGAGTCAATGTGACTAACCAAGATATTGCAAATAACAAACCCAAACGCATAATAAGTGCAAGGGATAAACCTATGACACGCGCTTTATCACGTTGTTCAGGGGGAAGTTTTTCAGCCAAAATGGCAATAAAGACTAGGTTATCAATACCTAAAACAATTTCTAATATAATAAGAGTAAGCAAACCAACCCATATTCCCGGATCTAATAGAAATTCCATTATTTCATTACTCCAGAATTATGTTTCTGTTTTAAAAGCATAAACCCACACGGCGACGGATCCATTTTTGTGACCTGTTCAACTAAAGATGAAATAATTATGCCTGAGATGTTTGCTTTGTAATATTTTTTTTATGGTTTTTAACAAAATTTTAATATTTAGATACTTATAGAGTGAAATTTACCCTTAAAGCGCCAAACTTGACTTTAGATATTGTCACTTAATGCCAATATTCGATGTTTAAAAATTCTAGACGCATTGGTCATTTTTTAAAAAATTAATTTTCAAACTCAATTTATTTGAATCAAATAAATGTTTTTTATACATTATTTATTTTAATAATAGTTAAAAAAAATCAATTTATAATATTTATGACCTTACGCATTGAAACTTTTTGTTAAAAACACTAGTTCACAAATCCATTTTTTTCACTAAAATGAAACACAGCCAAGATTGTTGTAAAAATAATCAATTGCTAAAACCAAGGATGCGCGGATTTCTAATCCAATCAAGTAATACAGAATAGGATTCATTGCTATGACCAATGAAAAGGCTTTGACTTTTAATAAAACGTCAAAAATGCTTAGCAATACTAGCTACGAAGGCTCATATCTCAACTTAGAATCATCATTTGATCAGCATCAAGTTAAAATTGTGGTTTCGCATAATAACCAAAAGTTTGAAATGCTCCTACCTATCGTTCTACAAGACGGTACCCCAATGGCTAAACTTTCTTTAGATTCTCACCAGAATGCTGAAGTAGAAGATGAAGTTATACAATTTGCGCAGACTATTGTTGGCTTTCACCAAAATAAAAGCAGTTATACCCTATCTGTTTAATAGCCACACTTAGCTTCAAATTACTGTTAAAAGATATTTCATCTGCAAATCTCTTTTAACAGTAATTTTATATTGCTAAGTATATGAGTGTTCACATAAAATGTGTTCAATTGATTTATAAAATAAAAATACGATTCACGGGGAATCCGTCACATGACCAAAAAGTATAGTAAGTTCCTACCAGGTTCTGAAGATTTTTCACTGGAAAACTTTCCATTTTACTGGGTAACTCAAGTACATGCTCAATATGTACTCAATGTTGATCACGCTTTGAAAAAATATGGTTTAGACAACTCTCGTCGTCGTATTTTACTTGCTCTCAAATCAAAACCACATGCCAGTGTTTCTGATCTATCTGACATGGTCGTCTCAAAAATGTCGACAACCACCAAAATTGTTTATCGTTTGAAAGATGAAGGATTGGTTGAAACTTATTCTTGTGAAGATGATGCACGTATCACTCGTGTCCTCCTCACAGAAAAAGGCACGGAGATGACCAGTAAAATTAATGATTTAACCAGTGTAGTACTTGAGCAATCATTTGAAGGTTTAACACCTTTGCAAATTGAAAAAATGATGGAAAGCTTGAAACACGTGTTTAAAAATTTAGCGCGCTAAACCGTTTAAAAGTCGAAAAAGTTGAGCTGGGGACTCTCTTTTTCGACTTTTATTTTGGGTACATAAGAACATTCAAACTCTTCAACAGGAAAGCCTTGTACAAAAGATTGAATATTTGACGATTTCCAGCTAAGCCATTCCTCTAAACGGTCATGTGGAATCACAATCACTGAACGCTTCACATCCCCCGGCTCATGGAACTCCCGCATCATTGGGTGGTCTATAGCATCCATCGTCAGCATGGTTGCTGACCGCACTACCTCGCCTGCTATGCGACAGATTTCATAAAGAGCGGCAACAAAAATAACCTGCCCATCTCGTCGTCTAACACCCCATCTCTGTGGTTTTTGCTCTATATATTTTGACTCATAGAATTCAAAAACTGGAATTACCCCAAACTGATATTTTGAAGTCGCTTCAATAAAACTAGCCTTTTGCAGAAGTGTCTCACTTCGAGCATTATAGGTTTTGCTTGCAATACTCTTATCTTCTGCCCACCTCGGGATTAAACCAAAATGCACCTTACGCCATTCAAATCCTATATTTGATTTGAACAATAAGGGCAGCTCATAACCTGGATACACCTCTTCCACATAATCAAAAGGAATTTCAGGTAGGCCAAACTGCTGTACTTGAGCAAGGGTTAGAGGTTTAAAATTAGCACACATAGCATCAAATCATTTTCGCTTTTTTGTCTCAAGCGAAGTTCTAAAATTAATCAATAGAGTAACATATCATCTTGGATATTTTACCCATAAGGCATAATCAACAAAAGCCCAAACTAAAGCCTTCAAAATACATCACTTAGCTTGAGCTAGAAAAGATATGCGAGACCTGTAAATACCATCTGCCAATATTGAGCACAACAAACGACAACCTAGCTTTTGTTAAAGCATACTTTTCTACTACCGTACGGCAAAAGTATAATCTTAGCTATTTATCTAAGTTTAGGCCCTAAATAATAAGTCTGCACCAGTCAAAGCGACTAAAAATAAAATGGGATAAAGACTCAATAAGATATTTTTTCCAATCAGTTAGTGAAATATTTAAGTCGAAGTCAGCTTATTGATGGCGAAACTTCATCCATAAATTCGCACCATATAGCAATCAAGATTGATACGCTCTGTAAGGCCAATACATTCATTAGAGCTCTTGTAAAAGTCAAAAAATGATCATGCATTGGTAATAAAATAAGTGTTGAACGTCACTTATCTCTTGTTGAAAAGCTTAGAATGAGGGCGGATTCTTCCTATCAATCCTCTCCCTAGCCTTCTCCTTTTAAAAGGAGAAGGAACTTTCATTGTGATTTCAATACAGCTCAAAAAATGACTTATGCAAGAAATCCATTTATCTTAGAACAAATCTAGTAGACATAGACCTTATTTTTACTCTTGGCTTTAGAGCAAACCAAGTGCTTGGTGGACTATATATCCTGTCGAAAGCTCAATAAAAGTTCTCTATGAATATAAATCTTTTTCATCTCAGTTGATTAATTTGTTTTACTGCCATATAAATTCGCCAATAAATATATGTACTGATAATAACTTCAAAAATAAGATCTATGACTATATTTAATTGCTTAAGCATTGCCTCTTCCAAACTGGAAGCAAAAACCAAAATTATGACTTGCAAGGAAATACCAACTATCAAAAACAACACAAGTGATTGAATTGTAATAGGTAGACTCAAAGCAATAATACGCTTTAAAAAATCACGACCTTTTTCACCCCCATTTACTTTAAAGATTGCATTTATCCAGCTAATCAACAAACCAATTTGCAGAATAAATGATGCCCACGCTGCGGATACGGTAGATTCGGGTGCAAGTGTAAGTGCTAAATAACTCAACAAGATAATAATGGCACTCACGATATAATAATTTTTAAAATCTGTTTCTGAGACTTTATTTAACTTCAAATCTTCTACTAATTTATTAACATTCCAGAAGTACATTGTTATTCCTTGTTCTTATACTATTTAAAATTGCTGATAAAAAAAGCCTCCGAAGAGGCTTTTTTAGCTTTACAGATTAGTCACCTGTATAACCTTTTAACTTCAAACGTGCAGCATGTAGAAGTGGCTCTGTATAACCTGATGGTTGCTCACCACCTTTAAACACTAGGTCATAAGCTGCTTTGTATGCATAACCATCGAAGCTTGGTGCCATTGGTGTATAAAGCGGATCGTTTGCGTTTTGCTCATCAACGATTTTCGCCATACGCTGCATCACTTCTTCAACTTGCGCTGCAGATACGATGCCATGACGCAACCAGTTTGCAACGTGTTGAGATGAAATACGCAAAGTTGCACGGTCTTCCATTAAACCAACGTTGTTGATGTCTGGAACTTTCGAACAACCTACACCTAAGTCAACCCAACGTACAACATAACCTAAGATCCCTTGAAGGTTATTTTCAAGCTCTTTAGTTTTCTCTTCTTCAGTCCAGTTAGTATCTGTCGCTAAAGGCGGTGTTAACAAATCGTCTAATGATAAAGGCTGAGTATTCAAGAGTTCTTTTTGACGCTCAGACACGTTGCATTGGTGATAGTGAATCGCATGAATGACAGCACCAGATGGAGATGGAACCCATGCACAACTTGCACCTGCTTCTGGATGTTCAATCTTGGTTTTGTACATGTCTAGAAGCATGTCTGGTTTTGGCCACATGCCTTTACCAATTTGTGCTTTACCACGTAAGCCCGCTTGAAGACCGATCATCACATTGCGGTTTTCATATGCTGGGAACCAAATTTGTGCTTTCACTTCGCCCTTACGAACAAATGGACCTGCTTCCATGAAAGTATGAATTTCATCACCTGTACGGTCCATGAAACCTGTATTAATGAAGATAGTACGGTCTTTTGCTTGAGCAATACAGTTTTTCAAGTTTACAGAAGTACGACGCTCTTCATCCATGATACCGATTTTTAACGTTTTTGCAGGCAAGCCAAGCGCTTGTTCTGAACGCTCAAACAACTCAACCGCAAAAGCAACTTCTTCAGGACCATGCATTTTAGGTTTTACGATATACATTGAACCTTTACGCGAGTTCTTGTTTTCGTTTTCACCTTTAATGTCTGCAAAAGACAATAACGGAGTGATTAATGCATCCATAATCCCTTCGTAGATTTCAGCACCATCTACAAGGATCGCAGGGTTGGTCATGAGGTGACCCACGTTACGCAGAAGCATCAATGAACGGCCATGAAGTTTCGTTTCACCGCCGATCAAATTTTTGTGCGTACGGTCTTTATTCAAAGTACGCGTAACGGTTTTACCATTTTTCTCGATAGACTCTGAAAGTGTACCTTTCATCAAACCTAACCAGTTACGGTAGCCTTCAACTTTCTCTTCTGCATCTACAGCAGCGATCGAGTCTTCTAAATCTTGAATTGTGGTTAATGCAGACTCAAGAACCAAATCTTTTACGCCAGCCGCATCTGTTTGACCAATTGGGCTATTTGCATCAATTTCGATAATAACGTGTAGGCCGTTATTTAAAAGTACGATTTCTGTTGGAGCAGATTCTTCGCCATTGAAACCTACAAATTGTGCTTCGTGTGCTAAGCTTGTTGTTGAACCATCTTTCAAGGTCACAACTAACTTTTTGCCTTCAACTGCATATTTTGTCGCATCAGCATGTGAACCATTTGCTAATGGGAAGGTTTCATTTAAGAAGTTTTTAGCAAATGCAATAACTTTATCGCCACGTACTGGGTTATAGCCTTTACCTTTTTCAGCGCCACCGTCTTCAGGGATCACGTCAAAGCCGTAAAGTGCGTCGTATAAAGAGCCCCAACGCGCGTTTGCAGCATTTAAGCAGTAACGTGCATTACGTACAGGTACCACCAATTGCGCACCAGCCAATAATGCGATTTCTTCATCTACATTTTCTGTGCTGATTTGGAAATCTTCTACTTCTGGTACCAAGTAGCCAATTTCAGTAAGGAAAGCTTTGTAAGCTCCAAGTTCAAATTTGTTGTTGCGGTGCCATTCATCAATCTTCGCTTGAATGTCGTCACGCTTAGCCAATAGTGCTTTGTTCTTTGGGCTAAGATCGACAACGACTTGTTCAAAGTTCTTCCAGTAAGCTTCACTGTCCAAACCTGAACCTGGAAGTGCTTCATTTTCGATGAAATCGTAAAGTTCTTTAGCAATCGCTAACTTGCCTTTTTGAATACGTGCAGTCATTGTCTTTCCTGATATTGCTACTTTTTATACAAGAGATTCTAGTATACCGATTTAAACTTGGCTGAATAGTAATATCACCGTGCGAAATAGTGAACATTTTTTATTTAATACCGTAAAAAAGCTACCAAATAATATACTGCTCAAAGCACAAGCACTATCAATTTACAAAATGCTCTTTAATAGTTTATTAAGTTTTTGAAATGTCGAAATTAGACTTAAGTGCAGTTTTGCTTATATTTCACACTTAAAACCAATATTCTCCCTGTTTTTCAACCCTGATTAAGCCATGTTTATAAAAAAAAGTCGATAAAATAAACAATGAAAATGCACATAAAAAAGCATCCTTTCGGATGCTTTAACTTTTAGATTTCTTCTTGTTGTTTACTTGCTTCAGCTTGTATTTGTCGATGCGCTTCATTCAAGTAATCATCTGATTGCATTTCCAATAAACGTGAACGCGTGCGTTCAATTTCAAAGGCTAATTTATCACCAGAGTACAAATCAATAATCGTATCTTCTGAGGTTAAAATCAGTTTTACCCCACGGTCATAAAACTCATCGACCAAATAAATAAAACGACGTGTCCCTTCAGAAAGATAGTCCGTTAAGTGCGGCACATTGCTTACCAACACCGTATTATAAATATTTGCAATTTCAATAAAGTCAGCAGGACTCCGTGGTTTTAAACACAGCTCAGAATACTCACACCATAAGACATCTTCAGTATGTCCCACCGTTTCCACAATACGATTATTAATAATAATTGGTTCATCTGAAATGGTTTGGGTTTGTGTCAATGCGCTAAAACGCTGTGCAATCCAACGTTGGTGTTCATGTGTTAAAGGCGATTTAAAGAGTTGCGCCTGTTTTAAAACACGTAAACGGTAGTCCACGCCTGCATCTACATTTAAAATCACACACTGTTGTTTCACCATTTCAATGGTTGGAATGAAACGATCACGGTGAATGCCATTTTTATATAAACCATCTGGTGCAATGTTCGAGGTCGCCACCAAGGTAATGCCACGGGCAAAAAGCTTTTGGAACAAATCACTGAGAATCATGGCATCCGTCACATTCGAGACGAAGAACTCATCAAAACAAATAACCACCGCTTCTTTATAAATTTGATCAGCAACTGCATCTAAAGGATTACGCTGACCTGAAAGCTTGTTGAGCTCACGATGCACGTGTTGCATAAAATGATGAAAGTGCATGCGCGTTTTACGGCGAAACGGAATTGAGTCATAAAACTGATCCATCAGCCATGTTTTACCCCGGCCTACACCACCCCACATATATACACCACGTGGAGAGGTTTGACGGCGGAAACGACGGAATGCCTTTTTTGATGCCTTAAAACGTTGAATTAATTCATGCCAAACGCGATCCAACTCGTGTACGGCCTGTGCTTGCGCGTCATCGGGCATAAACTGTCCAGATGCTAAGGCTTGAGCATAACGCTCGGCAGGAGATAAAGGGCTGAATGCGGTAGGTGAATTAAAATCTGACATATCATTTAATACTATTTTTAGGCTATATCAATTATAGCGGAGTGGAAAAGTTAATCTATAACACTTTGGCATGATTATGCTTAGGCTATTTCCCATATTGTCGTGGACTGTAACCAAACCAACGCTTAAATGCATGATTAAAAGCTGCAGGCTCTGAATAACCCAATAACTCTGCAATCATTTCAATGGAATATTCCTGATATTCCATCAAATGTAGTGCACGATCTTTCATTAATTGCTCACGAATTTGTTTATAACTGCTATTTAACTGTTGCAACTGGTGCCTCAATGTTCGCTCTGGCAAGTTCAGCGCTTGTGCTGTTTCTGCCATAGTCGGTAGTAACCCCCGCTGCAACTCCAAATAATCTTGTACACGTTGAATCAAACTTGGCTGTTCAGCGGTTTCTTCCAAACGTTGCAATTCTGCCTGACATTTGCCCGCATACACGTTGAAGGTCATAGCATCTGCTGAAGGAATAGGTATATTAAGCATACGCTCATCAAACCAAAATTCAGCTTGCTGTGTACCAAAACTCACTTGCTGACCATAAACCTGCCGATAGAGCGCAAGCTTCTTCGCATCTTCAGGTCGTGCAACAGGTAAAGTCATCCGAATCTCAGGCATCTCTAACCCAATCATCTTATAAATATCTTGTAGGAACTTATAGGTTCCCGCGATTTCAGAATGTGCTCGCAACTGTCCTAATGGTGTTTGCAAGTCACGTGGTAAATAACACAGTGCCACTTGCTCATTTTGTTTTTTCAAACCTAATAAGCCACTTAAATGCGTCAAACTCTGATAGCGGATACCCTGTTCCAATGCTGTGTGTGTCGTCGGGCTGGTCATCAACAACATGAGTAAAGGACCGTAACCTGCCAGAGCGTAATGCTGACCGATGAACAAGCCTTGCTCAGGCTCAATACCTTCTGCAATGATTTTCAAAATATCCCACTCTAGAGCAGGATGGATGATCACATTCGGATCAAGCGACTCTACACGCAAACCAATGCTTTGTAACTTTTGATCGACTGCGACTCCTGCTTTACGCATTCCTTGAATCAAATACATCAAGCCAAGTACAGAACGTTTCATAATCAATTAAAAGCAAAATATTGGGCTATGTTTTACTACAACCATCCAGCACTCAACAATTGCCGAATCTATCAATTTTAATGTCAGCTCTATCATAGATCTTGTTAAGCATTGCTCTACAATCAATCAAAACAAAAAAGGAAATTCTCATGCAGGCAGCAAATTCAAGCTTAAACACTCCTCATGCACGGATCGCTATTATTGGCGCAGGTTTTGGTGGCTTAGCTATGGCGATTCGCCTGTTAGAAAGTAATATTCAAGACTTTATCATTTTAGAAAAAGCCAGTGAAATAGGCGGAACTTGGCGTGAGAACCAATATCCAGGCGCTGCTTGCGATGTGCAGTCTCACTTATATTCTCTGTCTTTTTCACCCAAGACTGATTGGTCTAAACGTTATGCTGAAGCACCTGAAATTTATCAATACATGCAAACACTGACTACTCAACATCAATTGCAGTCTTATATCCGTTTTAATACCGAAGTCAGCTCAGCCCGTTACTTAGAAAATAAATGCATCTGGGAGTTGAAACTCAATCAAACAGAAATACTGACTGCTCAATTTGTGATTTTTGCCTCAGGTCCATTGCATGTACCACAAATCCCGTATATTGCAGGCATTGAGAAATTTACAGGCAAAGTTTTCCATTCATCACAGTGGGATCATAATTACGACCTTAACAATAAAAATGTTGCTTCCATTGGCACAGGCGGCAGTGCGATTCAATATATTCCTGAAATTGCAGAAAAAGTGAAGCAACTTTACGTACTACAAAGGACAGCTGCATGGGTTATTCCACGAGATGAAAGGCGCTATCTCCCCCTTGAGAAAACCCTTTTTGAACGTTTTGATTGGTTCCGAAAAATTCACCGTGCCCGACTTTATTGGTCAAATGAATCTCGTGTAGTTCCCATTATGAAACCACAGGTCATGAAATATGCACAAAAACTAGCAGAAGCCTATATTCGCCATCAAGTAAAAGATTCTGCGACTGCTGAGAAATTAGTTCCTAACTATATTATGGGTTGTAAACGAATATTGGTCTCCAACAAATATTATCCAAGCTTTAACCGTAAAAATGTTGAATTGATTACCGATGATATTTTGGAGTTAACTGAGGACAGTATCATCACCCAAGATGGGAAAAAGCGTGCAATTGACTGCCTGATCTATGGCACAGGTTTTGTGACCGACCCTCGTATTTACCTCAAATCTTTTAGCTGTACAGGACTAAATCATATCGAGCTGACAGAGGCATGGAAAAATGGCGCCGAAAGTTACTATGGGATTAGCACCAAAGGCTTCCCTAACTTATTCCAGCTTTTAGGGCCCAATACAGTCTTAGGTCATAACTCGGTTATTTTTATGATTGAGTCGCAAGTGAATTACATTTTACAGCTCATCGAGATGACACAAAAAACGCAATCTCAAGCGATCGTTGTGAAAGCAGATACTCAAGATCAGTTTAATCAACATCTACAAAGTCAATTTACCAATACCATTTGGCAATCTGGCTGTGTGAGTTGGTATCAACAAGAGGACGGGAAAAATTTCTCTTTATGGCCTACCTATACCTGGAAATATTGGCTGAAAACACGAAAAGTAAATCCTGCAGACTATCGTTTTTTAAATTCCAAGCAAGATAGTCAAGCAATCAATTAAGATCGCGGTCATAATAAGTCAGTATTTTTTCACACTTTATTTGACATGCAATCTTTTTGGTTGATTTTCCAGCTTCTTATTTGTTTGGCACTTGGATTTGTTTTGGCGCGTCGTTTACCCAAATGGCTTGAACGACTTGCGTTTCAAATCCTGCCTTATTTTACCTATATTCTCTTAATTGCAATTGCGGTTGAATTCTCAACCACATTACATAGCATTGCCCAACCTTTGCAGATACTTAATCATGCGGCTCTTTTAGCAGTTATGACCAGCCTCGGGGCTTTTGTTTGTTGCTATATCTTATTCAAACTTTTAGGTTATCAACCAAGTCATGGCAAAGTGTCCATGAGTCTAGTGACTAAGTCTTTAATCAATATCAGTTATGCATTTATTGCATTAGGATTGGGTTATGCTTTGGCAGAGCTATCATCAAGTTTCGGCTATACCCTTCATATCAGCACATGGAACTTACTCTTGGTTTTCATGTTCCTCATTGGGCTTGATTTGGCCTATTCACCACTCGATCGCTCATGGTTAAATTGGCAAATACTGCTCGTGCCACTTGGTTGTATCCTTGGTTCATTAATTGGTGCATTTGTGACTGCTTATTTTGTACCTGATTTGCAATTAAAAGATCTAATTATGCTGTCTCAAGGCTATGGTTTCTACTCGATGACGGGGATTGTGGTCACGGAATTAAAAAATGCACATTTGGGTAGTATTGCCCTCATGAACGACCTGTTTAGAGAAATCTTTGCAATTGTGTTCATGTACATTATTGGCTGGCGATATCCACGCTCTGCCATATCCTCCGCAGGAGCTACTGCCATGGATGTTACCCTACCTATGGTCAAACAAGCGTGTGGAAATGATTTTATCCCACATGCCATGGTAAGCGGTTTTATCTTGTCTGTGCTGGCGCCTATTGTTGTCAGTGTCTTGGCAGCAGTATAAGTCATCTCACGATCATCACGCCTCTTCACATGAGGTGTGATGCTGTACTCAACATTTCTCTTTTCATCTTTTAAAATAAACTGACTCAGCTTATATCAATTTTTTTCACCAGATCACCCACCGCCTCAACCATTGTTGCACCTAACTGATAGCTGAACAACAGCTATGGCTGATACCCAAGCAGATGAATTCGTGGAGTCTTCATCTTGTTCTGTTAAATCCGGCTTCATTTACAGTCGCACTGCATAATTCAGTATTTTGCTTTGCCGTAATCATCTTCAGCTCAAAAGATTCTTTAAAAAAAGAATGTATAAAAAAAGCCTTTCAAATGAAAGGCTTTTTAGAGTTTTATATTTAGAGCGTTGCTAGAATGTCTTTAAGCGTTTGACATGGGTTAGCAGACTGCGTAATTGGACGACCAATGACTAAATGAGTTGCGCCATCTAGCATGGCTTGCTTTGGCGTTACAATACGTTTTTGGTCATCTGCACTCGAACCCTCAGGGCGAATACCTGGAGTTACCAATGCGAACTCTGAACCAAGCGTTTCACGTAACATTTTTGCTTCTTGTGCTGAACACACTACGCCATCTAAACCACTGTCTTTGGTCAATTTTGCTAAACGTTTGACTTGTTCAAAGGGTTCAATATCGAGGCCGATATCGGCTAAATCTTCACGACCCATCGAAGTCAGGACCGTTACTGCAATGAGCTGGGTATTATAATTTCCCGCTTTTAAACGTTCGGCACAAGTTTCCATCATTTTTCGGCCGCCTGAAGCATGGACATTCACCATCCAAACGCCCATTTCTGCCGCAGCACACACCGCTTGCGCAGTGGTATTTGGAATATCATGAAATTTTAAATCTAAGAACACTTCAAAGCCTTCACGATGTAAAGCTTTAACGATAGATGAGCCTTCATGGGTAAATAATTCTTTACCAACTTTCACACGGCATAATTGAGGGTCTAATTGCCCAGCAATCGTCATTGCGTCATAATGACTTTTTGCATCTAAGGCAACGATAATACTCATGAGGAGACCCTTCAAACTGACAAAATTATGGCATTATACGGATTAAGCCTAAAACGACCAAGACTATTTTTTCTAAAAACTATTCAAAATTCAAACCAAGCTCTTTATTTATATAATTTTATATCATTATCAATAGATTAATGCACAATAAAAAACGCCTTTGGCCATATATCCAAAGGCGTTTAAATCAAACTAGCTTCAATATTTGGTAAAACAAAAACCTTACTTCATATTGTGGCTCAAAGCGGTGTAGATGGACGATCATTCGGATTGATATCTAACACCGTTTTTTCATGTCTTGTATGTGCTGCAGCTTCAGCAGCAGCCAACTGCGCCGCATGAATTTGTTCTTTACGGAGGTGATCAATATCTTTACGTAATCGCTTAATTTCCCAACTTTTCTGGAATACACGAAATACCTGAACACCAATCAACAAACCCAAAACAATCCCTAGCGCCATTGTTAACAATAACAACAAACCTAGACGCATTGCTGGAACCTGTATAAACAACAGATCAACAGTAAGCTCAGTTCCGTTTTGCAGTACTAAAGCTAAACAATAGCCAAACAGTACAATTAATAATGCGAATAATACGTAACGCATAAACACCCCGATAAATTTTATTAGTCTGCAGAATCGTTTACTGCATCACGTAATGCTTTACCTGGTTTAAAATGTGGAACAGCTTTAGCAGCCACCTCTACCGACTTACCTGTTTTAGGGTTACGACCTACACGAGGCTCACGATGGTGAAGTGCAAAACTCCCAAAACCACGAATTTCAATACGGCTATCAGAAGATAGTGATGCAATCATTTGATCAATCATAATCTTAACAGCTTCTTCCACTAGTGGCTCTGCTAAGTGTGGATTTTTTAGAGAAATACGCTCTATTAAGTCAGACTTATTAAGTGCTTCCGTAGTCATCTGCGACCTCTTTAATTATCAAGCTACCATGTAGATAGAATGATAATAACCTGTTTAAATACAAAACGGTAGCGTAATAAGTGAATACTACGCTACCGTTTATTGTATTTGTGTAAAAAGTATTAGTTAACTTACATTAACAATACAATTTAAACATCTACTTAGTTGCCCATTTGAGCTTTGATCAAATCACCAATAGTCTTAGGACCATTGTCTTGACCGTTAGCTGCTGTCTTCAAGTTAGCAACTGCTTCTTTCTCTTCAGCTTCGTCTTTCGCTTTGATAGACAAGTTGATAGAGCGAGATTTACGATCTACGTTGATGATTTTAGCTTCAACTTCTTGACCAACTTCAAGGAACTTAGTTGCATCTTCAACGCGGTCGCGATTGATTTCAGATGCTTTAAGAGTCGCTTCAACTTCGTCAGCTAACTTAACAGTTGCGCCACGAGCGTCAACAGCAGTTACAGTACCTTTAACAAGCGCACCGCGTTCGTTAGCAGCTAAGAAATCGTTGAACGGATCGCTGTTCATTTGTTTGATACCAAGGCTGATACGGTTGCCTTCAGCATCTACAGAAAGGATAACAGCTTCAACAGTGTCACCTTTCTTGTAACGACGAATCGCTTCTTCACCTTGTTCGTTCCAAGAAATATCAGACAAGTGAACTAGACCATCAATACCGCCTGGTAAACCGATGAAGATACCGAAGTCAGTGATTGACTTGATAGTACCTGAAACCTTTTCACCTTTGTCGTGGTTCTTAGCAAACTCTTCCCATGGGTTAGCACGAGTTTGTTTGATACCAAGAGAAATACGACGACGTTCTTCGTCAACTTCAAGAACCATAACATCAACTTCATCACCAATCTGAACAACTTTAGATGGGTGGATGTTTTTGTTTGTGTGGTCCATTTCAGAAACGTGTACTAAACCTTCAACGCCTTCAGCGATTTCTGCAAAACAGCCGTAGTCAGTTAAGTTAGTTACGCGAGCTTTAACGATAGAACCTTTAGGATAACGGCTCATGATCGCCAACCATGGATCTTCGCCTAATTGCTTAAGACCTAAAGATACGCGGTTACGTTCTTTGTCAAATTTAAGTACTTTAACAGTAACTTCTTGACCAACTTCAACCACTTCTGATGGATGCTTGATACGTTTCCAAGCCATGTCAGTGATGTGAAGAAGACCATCAATACCGCCAAGGTCAACGAATGCGCCGTAGTCAGTAAGATTTTTGATAGTACCAGTAACTGTTTGACCTTCTTCAAGCTGAGCAAGAAGAGCTTCACGGTCAGCTGAAGATTCAGCTTCCATAACAGCACGACGAGATACAACAACGTTATTACGTTTAGCATCAAGTTTGATTACTTTAAATTCTAACTCTTTACCTTCTAAGTGAGTAGTATCACGAATAGGACGAGTATCAACTAAAGAACCAGGAAGGAACGCACGAACTGGACCGATGTCAACAGTGAAACCGCCTTTAACTTTACCAGAGATAACACCAGTAACGATTTCGCCGTCTTCAAAGATTTTTTCAAGTTTAGTCCAAGTTTCAGCACGTTTCGCTTTTTCACGTGATAAAACTGTTTGACCCATGCCATTGTCAAGAGCTTCAACAACAACATCAACAGTGTCGCCAACTTGAACTTCAAGTTCGCGTTGTTCATTTAAGAATTCAGCGCGGTCAACAATACCTTCTGATTTAAGGCCAGTGTCAACTGTTACCCAGTCAGAATCGATGTTTACTACAACGCCTTGGATGACAGCACCCTTTTCAACGTTGAGGTTTAATTCGCTTTCTTCAAAGAGGGCTGCAAAAGATTCGGTCATGATATACCTGATAAAGTCAGCGGTCTTGGATCAGACAAGGCCGGTTTAGTTAAGCGTCTACATAGTCCATATTGAACTGATCAAGCTATGCTTCTGCTGAATATAAAATTCGTTAATTTGCTAATTGCTTATCTATATAAGCCGTCATGAGCTGAAACACCTCATCAATGTTCAATTCAGAACTATCAATGAGATAAGCATCAACCGCTGGTTTGAGTGGAGCAACTTCTCGCTCCATGTCACGTTTATCACGCGCCTCAATATTAGCTAAAATATCGTTTATTTTAGCATCCAGCCCCATACCCTGCAACTGCTTTACTCTTCGTTCAGCACGAGATTGGGCTGAAGCAGTTAAATAAATCTTCGCTTGTGCTTCAGGAAAGATTGATGTAGCCATGTCTCGACCGTCCGCAACCAAACCAGGGGGCTGTGCAAAAGCATGCTGGCGATCAACCAGTGCAGCTCTAAGTTCAGGAATCGTTGCAACTTTTGATGCAAACTCACCAACTCGCTCAGTGCGAATGGTTTGACTAACATCCTCACCCTTAAGCAAGACTTGTGTGCCTTGCGCAGTGCTTAAAAATTGTATGTCTAAATGTGTAGCAATTTCCACACATTGTGCCAACTCTGTCGCCACAACATCTAACAAATCATGCTGATGTAAGGACAATCCCAACAGACGATAAAGTGCACCTGAATCAAGCAAATGAAACTGATAATGCGCTGCTATTTTTGCAGCGAGCGTGCCTTTGCCCGAACCACTTGGACCATCAATCGTAATAATTTGAACTGTCATTGCTTACCCAAAGTTTGTTATACAGATTTAGCGAGTTTTGAAAAACCTAGTTTAATCGCAGATTTAAGCTGCGCAAGAATTAATTTACTGACAAAAGGCGCACGTGCCTGTAATTCAATCGTATAGGTCACTAAAGTTTTATTTGGATCAATTGCTTCGAACTCAATAATCCCGAGATGATGCTTGATGAGTGGATTTTTAATAATTTTGTATTCAATCCGCTCATTCACTTTCATTAGTGTGATTTGTTCTTGTAAAGGCTTAATAGGACCGAAGCCCATACGACGAACAGAACCTAGACCATCAGGGCGTTCTGGATCTGCCGAGTCTTTTACCCGAACCACTTGGACTGGTGCAAATGCAACGTTATACGTGGAGTGTTTAGACAGTAAATCAAACACCTGCTCTAAAGGCGCACTAAACTCTTTCTTAATCTGAATATGATTCATGGTCGATTCCAATATATTATTTGACAATTTTAATTGTCATTTTATTTTACATGAAATGAGCATTATACAAACATCTCTGTCACTTTTCTTGTAAACGAGATAGTCGTTTTTGCTCGCGACGCATTTTAAAAAATTGACTAAGTTGCAACGAGCATTGCTCATGCAAGCAACCTGCTTCAAACAAAAACTGATGATTATAATACCCTGTTTCAAATAGTTTACGGGCACTGATTAAAGAGCCTGCTTTGGGTTCAGTTGCTCCAAAAACCACTTTTGCAACACGTGCATGCACTAAAGCACCCACACACATGGTGCATGGCTCAAGCGTCACATATATGACCGCATCATCAGGTAAACGATAATTTTGTATATTTTTACAAGCATCTCGAAGAGCTTGAACTTCTGCATGTGCGGTAGGGTCATTCAATGAAATAGGTGCATTAAAGCCTGAACCAATAACCTTATTCTGGCTCACGATGACCGCCCCAACAGGAACTTCTCCTTTTGAAGCGGCAACTGCAGCTTGCTCTAAAGCAAGCTGCATCCATTCACTGTCCGTTTTTAAAACATCTGTCATAAAGTCAAATTAGATTAGGTCGTAATGCTTAAGAAGTTCGTTCCAACTTGCGATAGTTGTCGTTGGCGGATTTCCAGCAAAAATACCTTTTAAGCTATTATTAACCCCTTGTTTCCATGCTGGTGACAAATCTTTATCCACTAAGCGCGCGCGTACACCCTCAACGAAATCTGCATGGCGAATTTTCCAGTCAGAAATTTGTGTCTCAAGCTCAAAAACTTCATTCCACGAATGAACCTGTTTACCCCACTGCCATAACAACCATGTTAATGCAGCAGTTGTAGGTGAACCTTTTTGCAAGTTCTCACTGGCTTGACGAAGCCAATCGCTACGCGCATCACTTAAACCGACAATAGCATCATAATCATGCTCAAAGTTCACACCACGACATACACTATGAATCACATCCAACGAGTTTTGTAGTGGGCCTGGACCTACCGGGCGGTGCATACTATTTAAGGTATCATCAATCGCTCTAAAGTCACCTGCTGGATAATGGCTCCAATCAATATTGATCAACTTTTCAAGCACGGTACTACGTTGCGTATCACAAATATGGGTGGCCCAGCCTATACCATATGCGCCAGCTGCCGTCATAATTGAACCCGTTAAGCCAGTAAACAATCCAATAGCACCACGATCTGCCAAGAAGCGCGTTGCGCCAACATCTGGATACAAACCGATATTAATCTCAGGCATCGCCAAACGTGAATGCGGTGTGACCAAACGGAATGGCGCAGCCATAAACAGACCTAAACCACCACCCATCACATAACCTTCGCCCCACACCAATACTGGTTTTGCATAATTATGCAATAGTAGGTCCAGTGCATATTCTTGTTCAAAGAATTTATTTGCTGTCGCTACTTCGTCATTAATCACCAATTGACGCAGCTTACGCACATCACCACCCGCACAGAATGCTTTTGGTGTCGTAGAATCTAACCAAATGGCTTTAACATCATCATTATGAAAGTCTTGAAATACTTCAAATAGAGCAGAAACGATCGTTTCATCCAAAGCATGAAGTGATTTTGGTCGATTCAGACGAACAATGCGCCAACCATTTTTTGCTTCTTCTACAATCAAATCTGGATGGTAGTTTTTAGAAACGGGAGAATATGTCATGCGTCCAGCTGCCAGTCTATAGGCTCAATGCCATGTTGTTTAAGATAATTATTGGATTTTGAAAAAACTTTACAACCGAAGAATCCACCACGGTTTGCTGCCAAAGGTGACGGATGTGCCGCCTTTAACACCAAATGTTTTTCTTGATCAATCCGTTGTCCTTTCCGCTGCGCATATGCTCCCCAAAGAATAAAAACAATATGCTCTCGCTGTTCATTTAACACATCAATCACATGATCAGTAAAGTCTTCCCAACCTTGTTTTTGATGTGATGTCGGTTGACCAGCTTCAACGGTTAATACACTATTCAACAGCAAAACACCTTGCTGCGCCCAACGAGTTAAATCCCCATGTTTAGGTATTTCAATACCTAAATCTTTATTTAACTCATGGAAAATATTACGTAAAGATGGCGGTAAAGCAAGCCCTCTTTGTACGGAAAAACTGAGTCCATGCGCCTGATCGGGTCCATGATATGGGTCTTGTCCTAGAATCACTACTTTTACATTTGACAATGGTGTTGTATTAAATGCATTAAAAATCAGTGCATTTGGCGGATAAATCACTTTATTCGCCTTGATTTCTGTAACAAGAAATTGCTTTAACGCATCCATTTTTGGACTCAGTAAAAAATCACTTAATCCATATTTCCAACTGGCATCCAGCTGAATTTTATCAAGCTTGGTTTGCTGTTGTTCTGTTAAAGACATACTTGCGCCTTATTCCTTGACTTTATATTCTGTGACTAATTTCACAATTTGACTTGCAATTCTACATTCGGATTATGAAATTTGATACCTTCTTTTAACTTGCTATACATTTCAGTATCATTCCATTCTGCTTGAATTTGCTCTGAAAATTCTATTTTATTAAGAGCTAAAAGTCCCATCTGCTCATTTTCAATATCTTCAATAAAGCTTTGCGCATAACCCGTATCTGTTTCATGTACAATCACAGAATACACTTCCACATCACCCTCACCGTTTTGAGTTACAGTCGAAGCAAGTACTTGTTGGGCAAGGTAAAAGAAGATACGCGAAAATTGCTCAGCTGATGGTGAAACTGGTAAAGATACCCAACGCGCACTAAATGTTTTGCAGGCTTGAATATATTCAGGATCGTCGTTTTGCCAAAAACAAATTGCATGATCAAAAGAATCATAAAGATCTTTAATCACACCTTTGAGCAAACCAAAGTCATAGACCATTTGACCATGATCCAATTTAGAGGCTTTGAGAAGTAATTCTACTTTGTAGCTATGACCATGAATCGAACGCTTACAACGATCCGAAGTACAATTACGTACAATATGGGCATTTTCAAACTTAAATAACTTACGAATTAACATATGTCGTAATGCAATCAAACTTTCTGAGGATTAACTTTAATTATAAAGCAAAAGTTAATAGATGCTCATTTATTTTATTGTTGAAGTCGATTGACAAATCATATCAATCTGCCCAACGACGTTTAAAACGGTGCCATACTTCGATATGCCACATAAACTGTTTGTTCTTTTCGCACCAAATCACTACTAAATTGACGTTTACGCTCATTGAGCATCACGTCTATTCTTACTTTAAAATAATTGGATTGAACACCCAGAAAATCATTAACCGCAGCCCGTTGCTCTTCTTCAATCTGATTAAACGGATCAATTTCCCACAACTCACTGACATTAGAAAAATGTTTAAGACTGGCCTGTTGTTGTTTTTGCATGTTTTGAATAGCTGATATATCTAGTTTCGGGTCAATACTTGCCAATACCAACGCAGGTGCTGTATTTATATTCACCTTTAAGGCATTGCTCGATAATGCACTGACATAAGGTGCGATGAGTTGATAATTACGACCTTCAAAACCACGAACCAACTTCAACTGCTCGATATTATAAAAAGGTCGATTTGCTGGTAAATAACCTTGAGCTAAACTTTGATAATAAGTCGATTCTGCGCCCATCGACCCACTGACTTCGTCATTTTCATCTTGCCAGTCAATGACTGCTTCTGAAAGTTGTGCAGGCAATCCAACACGCTCTAACAATTTTTCAAACCAGAGTTTTGCAGCTTCATTGACTGTTCCGTCTGATTTAAGCAGCCCATTTAAATTAAATTTACCCGACTGATCTTCCAGACGCCCTGAAACAAAACCGTCCTCTACTGGAAAAGCAGGCATAGGCTTTGCCCACGTTTCTTGTAGATGATCAACATCCGCAGCATTCTGCGCATCATCCACCAACAATTCAGCAAAAAAAGCTTCAGCACTTTTTGCATATAACAAGGCTTGGTTTTGTCTCATTAGATAAGCAGTACTTTCAGCCGTATTCCGCTGATGTTTCGCAATAGTCGCTGCGAGGATAGTTGCTAAAGCCACCATCACCAAAATCGTAATCAGTGCAATACCACGCTGAAACCGCATCAAAAGGTGCCCCTATTCGCAACGAATATATTTAAAAACAAATGGTTTGGTATAAAGCCCGCGTGTTTCATGTCCTACAACTTAATCTTTTTGTTTTAAAAAGTCGGTATTTAACAAACTAAATACCCATTCATAACGCTCATCATTGACTGTGAGGTTTATTTTTAAACCGCGAGGCAACAGCTTGGCCTGTGCTAGATCATGATCATTTAATGCTGCTTCAGGCCACTGTGCTAATTCATTTGGATTGAGCACCATCACTTGAAATTGATCGACCGACTCCATTAAGACACTGGTTTCAGGTTGGTCATGACCTATTTGATTTAAGTTTTTATATTTATAACGATACAGTTTTTTTTCATCTGCTTTGTAAACATATTCAACCCGTTCTTCAGGTGGTATACCTTGCATTAAAGGATCTGTCACACCCGTTTTACTAAAACTAAGCTGCCCATCTTGCAGTACCAAAGCAGGCTGAATTTGATCAGCCACATTGGCTGTAATTGGAACAATTTGTACCGAGTCACGTAGCAATTGCTGATAAGCTTCTTGTAACTGCCCTAAACGTTGCTCATGTTGCGTATTTCGATCTTTGATCTTGATTAGATAATCAAACACTTTCCAGCCCAAAGCGGACAATACAGCAAAAATTGCAATCGCCACCAATAACTCAACCAAAGTGAAGCCTGAGCGTTGTTTCATGGCTGGCTTCCATCACGATGGTTAAAAAAGACCAAGCTCGTAACACCTGAATCCACTTTTCCAGTTTCAGTATTCACCAAGCTCACTTGAACATTGACACGTTGGACATTGGCACTGATCGTTGCCTGAGCCGATTTATCAATTTGCCAAGTTTCTCCTTGCTGAGTGATTTGTTTAGAGGCTGTACCTTGTAACCAATCACGATTGATTTCCATCATGGAAATTTCATTCAAAGCAACAAATTGAGCTTTGGTTCGTAAAATTGCATGTGCTGTAGACTGGGTATATTGCATACCTACTTTGGTTAAAGCGACCGCTGCGGTAGCAAAAATAGCCAGAGCAACCATCACCTCCAACAATGTAAATCCTGAGAAGTGGTTAATTCGCGCAAGATTCGATCTAAGGGGTACTGCCTCGCAAGAAAGACCCAAAGCTATGTTTGAGGGGCGAGGAGTCATGAAATACTGTTTCATCCGAGCACAAGAATGCAGGCGATGTTGTAAACTTTTAGCTCGCATTAATCTTACCTAAATGATCAATTTCAATTTCCGCCCCCACTGGTTCATTCGCATAATAAAATTGAATGCGTACAGGCTTAGCCTCCCCATTTCCCAGCCAAATCAATTTAGGGGCATTTTCTTGGATTAAATCATTATTTCCCGCTTTCGAAGCGTCATAATCTAAAGATTGCACTGCGAAAGAAACATTCTTGGCTAAAACTTGCTGAGGAAACTCTGTATATGCTTGCCACTTTTGCTGATTTTGCATCGTATTATTTTGTTGTGGTGTAAAAGCTGTTAGTTGTGGATTTTTATATTCAATCACATTATATGAAAAATCGGCGACATCAGTTGCAGGATGAATTTCTAATGCCAACACACGTGCCTGATCATTGGCTTCGCGTGCAATTTTCTGCACATCCATTATGAAAAAATCACGGGCTTGCGCCGCTTTACGTTGATCAACCCCATTGATATTCAACATCACCAATGATGCCATAATGGCCATAATCACAATCACCACCATCAATTCAACCAGTGTAAATCCTTGAATCCTTGAAGGTGGTTTCTGTTTCATAGATCTAATCCGCTAAGCAAAATATCCCGCGGCACCCATTTGTTTAGGCATCGCCAAAGCTTGGTCAATATAAGCAACACGCAAGGTATCACGCGAACCCAAATAACGTTGATAAAAACTAGAGTTTAAAATGGCTGCCGCACCATGCGTTAAAGACCAAATAGAAGCCAAATAATCGCGTACCGTCATTTGGCTGTCGATCGACTCTAAATACCGCTCCGTCATACGAATAATCAAACGCAAACGTTGCTTACGCACCTGATAAAGCTCGGTAAATAAATGATAGATCCCAACACCAGTGGTCGATAATCGCTCTTCGATTTGGTGAAATAACACCGTCCGTTCAGGATGATGCAAATGATGAAGCATAAAAAAAGCTAAATGTTCAGGGAACTGCTTATCCGTGTCCTGAATCATTTCAAGCAACATGCGCTCATTACGAATAATAAGCAACATATACAGTTCATCTTTACTTTGAAAATGCTTATAAAGCGTACCTTTTGCCAGATCCAATTCTGCTGCCAATGCATCAAGGGTCATTCCTGCTTCGCCATTTTCTAAAAGCAACTGTTCAGCCACTTGAAAAATTAACGCTTCTCTCGCTCGAAACTGAGCCTGACGATCCATCTTCACCCTATCACTCTCTTATACGCTTTTATCGTTTCAATTTTATTTACTTCATCTTGAGAAGGTTTTCAAAATTCTGCGTTGTGATGAAAGCCATCTCTTCCAAGGACTTATCATATACGTCTGCCAAGGCTTTTGCTACATAAGGAACGTACTTTGGTTCATTAGACTTTCCTCTATACGGCATAGGGGCTAAATAGGGGCTATCCGTTTCAATCAAGAGGCGGTCTAAAGGAACTTGTTTTGCAACATCACGCAGGTCTTGCGCATTTTTGAAAGAGACAATACCTGAAAATGACACATAATAACCACAATCTAAAACTGCCTTGGCTGTTTCCCAATCTTCAGTAAAACAATGCAAAATACCATGCGTTGATTTTTCAGCACGAATAATATCCACAGTATCTTGTTTCGCCGAACGGGTGTGCACAACAACTGGTTTTTTTACAGCTTGTGAAGCATGAATATGTCGTGCAAAACAGTCTTTTTGTTCTGCAATAAAATCTGTGCTATGAAAGTAATCAAGCCCAGTCTCACCAATCGCCCATACCTTTTCAGGTTGTGCAAGTTCAATTAAATAATCTGTACTTGCACGCGCCATAGTTTCAGGATCTTCACAAGGATGCACGCCAACGCTATAACCTACATCGTTATGACGAGCCGCTATTTTTGCCAATTCAATATGGTCATCAATATCAACCGAGATGCTCATAAAGCGATGAACGCCAGCTTCACGTGCCTGCGCTAATGCTAAATCTAAACTCCCATCATAAGGCGTTAAATCCAACATGGTTAAATGGCAATGCGTATCTACAAACACGGGCGTTTCCTACTTCACTTACATAATCACATAGTGTAACTAGTTCGACCTTCAGACTTAAGACCTGCAAGCAATTTTTCCGCCTCAGATTTGTAATAAATCCCTTTCTCTCCAGAAAGCTGAATCCCAAATCCTTGAAGTTTGATTCCATTTTGTTTTTGAGAAACCCAAATAACTTTGCCCGTCAGTGGGATTTTTTGCGACTGTTCTGGCAATGTTGCCAAAACAAAGACCTCCTCGCCCAATTTCACAGGCTGCTTAGATGGAATAAACAAACCACCACCTACAACAAAAGGCATATAACTGGCATATAACGTTGCTTTATCTGGAATATTGGCTTGAATAATTCCGCCCATACGTGGTTGCATAAAATTCCCCTGTTTTAAACATCCATCAACCGAATACACAATTGGTCGAGCACTAAATTAGTTTGTACATTTTGTTCAATATATTGTTTTGACTGTTGCAGCTCAGCATAAATTGAAAACAACGTTTCAAGTGAATACTGTTCTGCTAGCACACTGAAATCCAAATCAGTGTTTTTCAACTGTTGATTTAGCTTGACACAAATCAAATCTGACAACAAGTACTCAAACATTTGAATAAAATCACTGAATGCGAGCACTTTATTCCACTTGGTCGCAATTGCCATTGGCATATTTTTATCCACCACCAACTTTTGCCAATCTTTTAAAAATTCAGCCCGTTGAGCCAACCATTCACTCTCGGATAATACAATAGCCTGCAAAGGCATGTGGTTAGATAAATTCATCAGCAAATGTAGCTGTGCTAAGTCACTATTGGGCAAATGTTGATTTAAAAATTGCTCTGCTTGTTGCGGTTGAATCCGATCCAAAGCAAAGTGTTGTAAACGACTACGAATCGTTGCAGGCAGTTTTAAATAGTGGTCTGCCAATAAGATGATAACAACACGATCACCCGGTTCTTCAAGCGTTTTTAGTAGCGCATTGGCTGATGCAATATTCAATGCTTCAGCCGGCTCAATCATAACAACACGCCAACCATCCACGGTTTGTTGTACAAAAGGCAAAAGATCACGGATTTTTTCAATTTTGATTTTGGCATTTTGCTTTTTATTGTCTTCATCTGTGGTGATGTGAACATAGTTAGGGTGTGTATCCGCCTTTAACCACTGACAACTTCCACACTCACCACAGGCTAATTGCTTAGCTTGTCGATTAGCACACAACACCCAAGCCAAAAACTGCTCAGCAAAAGTCTCTTTACCACAACCTTTTCTGCCATAAAACAATAAGCCATGACCAATATTGGGAAATCGTGTCGTCAACGTTTCCCAAACACTTTGATGCCACGGATAAATCTGCTCAGGCAGGGTTTGTTTCATGTCTAAAACCTAAGTCCAATTATGCAAAATGAGCCACATCCATGGCATTGAGTCGGTCTAAATCTTCCTGAGTATCGACACCCGGTGGTAGATTCGCTTCTGCAACATCTATCGCAATACGATGACCGTTTTCTAAAACACGTAGTTGCTCTAAGCTTTCAAGTTTTTCAAGTGACCCCATGTCCCATGTCACATACTCTTGAAGCAATTTCACACGATAAGCATACAGCCCCAAATGGCGATAGGCTTGATGATGTAAGCTTGGTTCTGCTTGTTTTGCTGCATCACGGTCATAAGGAATAGTGGCACGACTGAAATATAGTGCTTGCTTATATTTCGACATCACAACCTTAACAATACTGTCACGTTTAAACTCATCTAGATGCTGAATGGGCTCACACAAAGTCGACATTGAACAATCAACCTGAGTCTCTAAAAGCTGTGCAACTTGCTTAACTAAACTTGCAGGCAATAGCGGTTCATCACCTTGAACATTCACAATGATATCTTCGCTGGCCCAGCCCTTAATTTTTGCCACTTCACTTAGGCGGTCTGTACCAGATGGATGATCTGTCGAAGTTAACACCACATCCACCCCTTCAGCTTTACAGAGATCATAAATTCGCTGATCATCTGTTGCGACGCACAAATCATCAAAACCCTCTACCTTTTTAGCCTGATCAACCACTCGTAAAATCATTTCGCGACCATGAATTTTAAGCAAAGGTTTACCAGACAAACGTGTGCTCGCAAAGCGCGCAGGGATAACAATGTGTTTCATAAAAAACCTTAAGAAATTTTAATACCAACAGAGGCAAGTTGTTGATGCAAAGTGTCATAACATGCGGCTGACAAAACAGCATCGACAGGAACAACCCAAATATCACGAGAATAACTTGGGTTTTGTTTCAACAAAGCTAAAATTTTAACGGCATCTTTTTCAGTAGTAATGATCGGATTGGCATCATCAAAGACTAAATCTTCTAATTCATATTCATGATGATCAGCAAATTCATGACACTGGAACTGCTGCACGCCCATCCCTTCTAAAGTGCGATAAAAGCGCTGAGGAAATCCAATCCCCACCACAGCATAAAAGTCATCTTGCCGATTAAATACTTTGGCTTCAGTGCTGTTCAACAAATAAGGCTCTGCGACCTCTAAATGCATATGCATCCTATATGTAGGATGATCGGCATGCTCAATTACTGTTCCTTCATTGAGCCTTGACTTTGGTTCACGCAAATAACCTTCAGGCAATAATTTCGCATTGCCTAAACCACGATTATTATCCAACACAATCCATTCAATTTGACGGTTCAATGCCCAGTGTTGCAGACCATCATCACTAATAATTAGATCAATAGGAGAATGCGATAACAGGAGCTCTATGCTTTCTTGTCGGTTTGGTCCCACAGCCATAGGTACATCTGTTGACTGCACAATCAAAGTAGGCTCATCACCGACATATTCGGGCACCGAGTTTAAGTCTACTAGTGCTGGAAAAGGCCCTTTTGCACCATAACCACGACTAATGACTCCGACTCGAATGTTTTTACTTTGCAAATAACTGACGAGATGAATCAACAGCGGTGTTTTACCACTCCCGCCTACGGTGATATTGCCAATCACCATCACAGGAACAGGAGCGGTATAGGCTTTTTTAATATTACACCGATACAGTTTTCGGTTCAGAAGAAAACCACCTCGATATAACCAAGACAGGGGTCGAAGCACAATTAACCACTTTGCCTGTGAGTTCCAAGCATCCTGAATAAACTGCGCACCTGACATGGCTTAGTTTTCCTCAAAATTACGCTGATGGAGCTGATAGTAGGCACCTTGTTTTGCAATAAGCTCGGCATGGCTACCTTGCTCTACTATACGCCCTTTATCCATCACCACAATACGGTCTGCATTTTCAATCGTCGATAAACGATGGGCTATCACAATCGTTGTACGGTCACGCATAGCTGCATCAAAAGCACGCTGAATAAAATACTCAGACTCATTATCAAGTGCACTGGTTGCCTCATCTAGAATTAATACAGGGGCGTTTTTCAAAATTGCACGAGCAATCGCAATACGTTGACGTTGCCCACCTGATAGATTAAGACCTTGTGCACCCAACTTGGTGTTATAACCTTGCGGTAATGCCATAATAAAATCATGAGCATACGCAGCTTTTGCTGCCGCAACAACCTCTTCATCAGAGGCATTTTCAAGCTGACCATAGGCAATGTTGTCACGCACAGTACGGTTAAATAAAACCACTTGTTGATTAACCATTGCAACTTGATTACGCAGACTATTGATTTCAATGTCGTATATATCTATACCATCAAATAAAATCTGGCCTGATGTCGTGTCTTGGAAGCGAACTAACAAATTTACCAAAGACGTTTTACCAGCACCTGAGCGCCCCACCAGCGCAACAGTTTCACCCTCTTTTACACTAAGGTTAAAGTCATGTAGAGCATGATGACCATCGGTATACACCAGATTCACATCTTTAAAGTCAATATTACCTCTTAGCGCAGGCGTTAAAGTGCCCGTATTTCTCTCTTCTGGTAAGTCTAAAATTTCAAAAACAGAATGTGCCGCAGCCATACCACGCTGAATCTTCTCATTCACATCTGTCAGTGCTTTAATCGGTTTGCTCAACATACCTGCTGCAGTAATGTAAGCCACAAATTGGCCCGCACTGGTGTCTTGCATGATTTCTGGACGCAACGCAATCCACATCACTACACTTAGCGAAATGGACATAATAAGCTGTACAATCGGACTATTTAATTGTTGTACAACCACCATTTTTAAGCCACGTCGCAAATTTTCCATAGACGTATCTTTAAAACGCTGTTGCTCATAAGTCTGACCACCAAAACCTTTGACCACCAAGTGACCATTGACTGTTTCTTGTACAACATGGTTCACATCACCCATGGTATTTTGTACTTGAATAGATAACTTACGCATACGCTTCGCAGCTTTACGAATAAGCAGACCTATCAACGGGGCAAAAATCAAAATACATAAAGTCAAACGCCAATTGCTATAAATGAGATAGCCAAGTAAAGCAATGGTAATCAAGCCTTGTTGAACAATGGTTTTTAAGGACTCTGAAGATGCAGCCGTTAACTGCTCAACATTAAACATGATTTTTGCAGTGATATGACCACTGTTATTATCGAGATAATACTGTGAGGGCAAGCGTAATAATTTAGCAAAGACGACTTGGCGAATGTTAAAAACCAAGTTTCTTGAGATCACTGCTGTAAAATAGCCACCCATAAACAAACCTAGCCCACGAAAAAACATCACCAGTACAACCAATAATGGAAATAGCGAAGTGAAACTTTGATCACGATGCTGAATTGCCTCAATAATTTTTTCAAGCAATTTAGCGACAGAAACTTCTGTCGCTGCATTTATAGCAAAACCAATAAATACAAGAATCGCTACGCCCCAATACGGTTTTAAATAGCTCAGTAGACGTAGATAAACTTTAAAATCGTGTTTCACTAATAACCTCGGGAAGGCACTTTCGTACTAATATTGACATTTACAAATCCAAGCTGACCAGCCACATCCATTACACGAATAACATCTTGATGAGTTGCTTTAGCATCAGCAGCAATCACAAACATTAGATCACGACGGTCATTAGAAATCTGTTTAATTGCGGTATTTAATTCTGATGTATCTTTCGATGCAATCGACTGACCATTGATTGAATAGTGTCCTGTGGAATCAACAACAACTTCAATTTTATGATCAAATGTCTTGGGCGGAACTCCCTGCGCATCGGGCAAGGTTAAATTCATACGGCTAAATTGATTAAATGTTGTGGTCAGCAATAAAAACACCAAAATAAACAATAAGCAATCAATCATTGGTGTGAGGTTGATATGAATATCTTCAACTTGTGTGCGCTTGAATTTCATCGTTCACCTTAGCTCGCTTGTTTAACCACAACATCATCATGATTTTCAAGCAACGTTTCAGATTGCTTATAAAATAAAGCAGCATGAAACAAGGTCGATTGCTGTTCCAGTTCAGCAATATATTCTTGTACTAAACGCTGAAAATAGCGGTAAGCAAACAGTGCTGGAATCGCAATGAACATCCCTGCCGCTGTCGTAATCAAAGCTTTTGAAATCCCTGGAATCATCAAAGTTGGATTACTGCTGTTACCAATATCAATCATTAAGAACGACTCGATAATACCAAGTACTGTTCCTAATAAGCCTAACAACGGAGCAACAGCACTGAGTGTACCTAGAAAATTAATATTTTTTTCAAGATAGCCAATTTCCTGAGACGCTGTTGCTTCCATCTGTGCACGTGCAAACTGTTCACCTTGAGTTTTACTTTGGTAACCCACTTCCAAAATTCGCCCTAATGTTGTCGTCTGTAAACCAGACTGTTTAAGTTTAGGCAAAATGCTTTGTATGCTTTGTGTTGGAGTCAAAAGTAAATCTTTAGGTAGAACCGTCGATTTTTTCAGGCGAATAAAACGCTCCAAGCTAATCGCAACAGTAAAGATTGAACAGAGTACAAGGGGGAGCATGAGCCACCCCCCTGCTTTTACCAATTCCCACATAACACTTCCCCAAGTATTTATAAATTGAAAATAAAATTATTCAGCCAAACAAATATTCAGAATACCATCCAACTCATCGAGTGAATGATAATGAATCGTGAGCTTACCTTTGCCTTGTTTATTATGATCAATTTTGACATTTGCGCTAAAACGATCCGTCAAACGTTGCGTCAACTGCTGAATATCAGGCGCAATTTCCGTTTTTTCTTTTTCTTGCTTAGGTGCATTAAAATCACGAACATATTGTTCAGTCTGACGTACAGACAAACTCTTCTCAATTACTAACTCTGCAACTTTGAGCTGATCTTTTGCCTTCAATGTTAAAATGGCACGCGCATGCCCCATATCGAGTAAGCCCTGTTGCATAAAATCTTTCACAGGTTCAGCAAGACTCAATAAACGAAGTAAATTACTTACTGTGGTACGCGCCTTACCCACCGTGTCAGCGATTTCCTGATGACTCAAGCCAAATTCATCATGAAAACGTTGTAATGCCATCGCCTGATCGACAGGGTTTAAATCTTGGCGCTGAATGTTTTCGATTAAAGCCAGTGCAATGGCAACTTGATCGCTCAAGTCCCTCACAATAGCAGGAACTTCTGTTAAGCCTGCAAGTTGCGCCGCACGCCAACGACGTTCACCCGCAATAATTTCATAAGGATGTTGTTCATTGTCAATTGGACGAATCACAATCGGCTGCATCACCCCATGTTTTTCAATAGATGCAGCTAGCTCTTGTAAGTCTTGCTCATTGATAAAACGACGTGGTTGATATGCACCGCGTTGTAATAAATGAACATCAATCTGCTTGAGTTGACC
Organism: Acinetobacter sp. WCHAc060042; assembly: GCF_003231195.1. NCBI lineage: Bacteria > Pseudomonadati > Pseudomonadota > Gammaproteobacteria > Moraxellales > Moraxellaceae > Acinetobacter > Acinetobacter sp. WCHAc060042. Next base: position 26,745 of record NZ_QKVN01000002.1, on the reverse strand, counting down.
ATGATCAAGCGCTTGTGCTTCAAGTTGTAATTTCTCTTTTTGGATTGAGCCAAGTAAGGCATCTAAACCACGACCTTTTGCTAGTCCACGTTTCTTAACGGTCATGCGTTACTTCCTTTTTTCACTTTGCTTTTCTTAATCATTTCAGCAGCCAAATGTAAATAAGCCACTGCGCCCTTTGAGCTTTTTTCAAAATAAATCACAGGTAAACCATGTGCTGGCGCCTCAGCCAATCGCACATTACGCGGAATGACCGTGTCATAGAGTTTCTTACCGAAGTATTGTTCTAATTCTTCAGATACATCCCGTGTCAGAGCATTACGTGCATCATACATAGTACGTAATACACCAATAATTTTTAACTCTGGGTTCAATGCTTGTTGAATACGATCAATCGTTTGTGTTAAATCAGCCAAACCTTCTAAAGCGTAGTATTCACATTGCATTGGAATCATCACACCATCCACTGCGGCCAAAGCATTCACCGTAATCAGACTTAAACTTGGTGCACAGTCTACAATGATGTAGTCAAATGCTTGTTCGACCTCTTTCAGTGCTTCGCGAAGGATAAACTCGCGACCTTCTTGCTCAGCAATCGCCAACTCTACGCCAGCCAAATCACGGTTTGCACCCAAAACTTTATAGCCAACCTCAGCTTTGGTAATTGCAGTTTCAATCGGCACTTCGCCCAGCAACACATCGGTCACTGAATATAGTAAGTCATTTTTTTGAATGCCTGAACCCATGGTCGCATTACCTTGCGAGTCCATATCAACCAATAACACCCGCTTTTTCAGTACTGCTAAAGATGCAGCCAAATTTACTGCGGTTGTGGTTTTACCAACACCACCTTTTTGGTTCGCAATCGCAATAATTTGTGCCATGACCCGCCCAATCCTTTGAATTTTTTAGATACGTTTTAATAAAAGTAAGTGGCGTTGTTCGTCCAAACGTGGAACCTTTAACGCAATAATTTCACAGCTAAATTCATCTTTAAATGCTTCGACTTCATCCTGTGGGATCAAACCTTTCATCGACGCGATAATGCTGTCTTGATGCATATATGGTTTAGATGCACTGATGAAATCCGTTAAAGATGCAAATGCGCGACTGGTAATAACATCAAACTGCCCAAGCTCGTTAATGCTCTCTTCATTCTCAACACGCGTTTGAACTGCAATTACATTGGTCAATTTTAAGTCTGCAATAAACTGCTTTAAAAAACGAATTTTTTTACCATTTGAATCAAGCAGAACGCATTGACGCTCAGGTTGGCAAAGAGCAATAATCATGCCTGGCATGCCACCACCCGTCCCAATATCCAGTAAACGGCCCTGCGGTAAATCTCTTAAAATACTTAAACTATCTAATAAATGCTTTACCAGCATTTCTTTAGGATCACGAATCGCTGTTAAATTGTAAGCTTTGTTCCACAGCACAAGGGCATCTTGATACTTCAGCAATAGATTTAATGCTTCTTCACTCAAATCTAAGCCAAGCTTTTGACTACCTTGCTTTAAGTCTTGAAAAAATGGATGCATAAAGAAGACATCTCAATAAAATTAAACTGAAGTATACCGATTTCTAAGCCGTGGAACAGTAGTTAACGCTTAGTGATTATGCACTTAAACGTACTTACCTCGACGAATCTGTAGATCTAGATCACTTAATCGCTCAGGTGTGCCAACATCTACCCATGTTGCCTGCATTTTTTCAGCAGAAATTTTACCGGCCGACATCGCTTCTTTTAACAAAGGTGCCAATGGTCTCTTACCTGCGTCTAGTCCATCAAACATACGTGGATGAAGCACAGCAACACCACTATAAGTTAGCGCCTCACCCGACTGCTCTTGTTCAAAGGTATAAGCCCGTCCTTGATTTAAAATAAAATCCCCTTTGGGATGCTGCACTGGATTGGCAACAAAAACCAAATGGGCTAAATCCTCTCCCAAATCAACATTGAGTAATGATGCAAAGTCAAAAGTCGTCCAGACATCACCATTGATTAAGATAAAAGGTTGTGTACCCAAAAGTGGCAAAGCATTAATGATGCCACCTGCCGTTTCTAACCCTTCTTCCTCACGAGTCCAGCGAATATCGACCCCAAACTGTGAACCATCACCCAAAGCACCAATCAATATATTCGCCAGCCAAGCTGAATTAATCACAATTTCTGTGACCCCAATTTGTTTGAGCTTCTCAATATGCCAAACAATTAAGGGCTTGCCACCGACTTCGAGCAAGGGTTTAGGTTTATACAGTGTGAGGGGGCGCATACGGTTGCCTAGCCCTGCTGCCAAAATCATCGCCTTCATGCAACAACCTCATATTTGCCATATTTTGCTTCAAACTTCGGCATCACTTTATCGCACATAAACTGCATAAAAGGTTGTAGTTCTGCATAAGGTTTACTTTCTTCAAGTAAATACCACATCACCCGTGGTAAATCTTTGAGATAACCTGATTTGCTATCACGCTCAAATAAACGTACAAAAATGCCCAAAATTTTAATATGTCTTTGAATCGCCATTAAATCAGCATCTTGCTTAAACTGCTCAAAGTCACGCCCTTCTTTTGCTGTAGCAGGCAACAAGCCATAAAACACTTTAAACCACTGATAAACCCGCTCAGGATTCCACTGTACATATGCATCGCGTGTAATTGAAATCAGATCGTAAGTATCCGCACCAATCACCGCATCCTGAAAGTCAATCACACCTTGCTCTTGCTCATCGGCCAAAAGCATCAAATTTCGACTGTGGAAATCACGGTGCACAATCACTTGTGGCTGTGCTAAAGCAGCATTGGCTAAAATCGCAAAGGTACGTTTAATCAACGCAGATTCAGCATCGGAGGGTTTAATCTGTAAACTAGGCAGTAACCAGTCAGTCAACAGACTCATTTCCGTCATTAATTTTTCATAAGAATATGCAGGAAAATGCCCTTTACCATCAATGGATTGCAATTGAATCAACTGCTTAAAGCTCTGCTCATAATGAGCATCGACCGTATTATCATCCAACTGTGTGGACAGCAAAACATCACCAAAATCTTCAAGCAACAAGAAGCCTTGATTTAAATCTTTCGCAACAATATGCGGTACCCGAACACCATTAGCATCGAAAAATTCATCAATCGTCACAAAAGGCACACAATCTTCTTTTTCTGGTGGTGCATCCATGAGCATAAATGTTTTATTATTCAATTTGATTCTTGCATAACGACGGAAGCTTGCATCGCCTGCTAAAAAGTTAATTTCAAATTGATCTGAACCAAGTACAGATGAAATCCAAGTTTGTATCAATTGTTCACGTTGTGTATTCATTTGCGATAAATTCTAATACAGGCTGAGTTTTTAAAGTGCTAAGTGTAGCCACTTATCAACTTTTTCTCTATGATGCGACAATAATTAATTGCGATTAAGCATACTTGGTAAATGAGACACATGAAGCATCAGTTTAAATTTAATCCTTTAGCGACTGCGATATTTACCCTTCTTTGTGGTAGCTCAATCACAAGCTATGCTGCAACATCGTCTACTTCTATTTCAGACGAACAACAATCACTGAAACAAGCTTTACAAGAAAGCTATCCAGGGCAAAAGTTCTACGAGCAATACTATGTTGATAAATCGTCTCCTGAAGCTCAGCAGCGACAAGGCAAGTATTTAAGCTCAGCCTATTGTCAAGGAACATGGTTGACGCCTGTAAGCCCTGAAACCAAAGCTGTTGATGCTGCCAATGCAACCTCTACAATCACTGCGGATTATGGTCATTACAATCCACAAGGCGACTCTGTTCTTGAAGGCAATGTGCTTATTGACCAAGAAGGGCGTCAAATTCGTGCCGATAAAATCACCATTGATCAGACACAGACTTTTGCCAATGCAGAAGGTCGTGTGCAAATGGCACAAAGTGGATTATTGGCTCAAAGTGATCAAATCAATTACAACCTCAAAACCCAGCAAGGTGACTTAAAAAATAGTTTTTATATTGCTGAAGAACAACATGCGCATGGACGTGCAGAACAAATTTTACGTCAGTCGCAAACGACCACTACCTTAAAAAATGCAACTTATAGTACATGTCCGCCAGAAAAGGCACCGACTTGGAAAATTCAAGCAGATGAAATAAAACTCAATCAAGAAACAGGCCGTGGTGAAACGCGTGGTACCAAACTTTATATTAAAGATGTGCCTGTACTTGCAGTTCCTTATTTCAACTTCCCTATTGATGACCGACGCACTACAGGTATCTTGACACCAAGTTTCGGCTTCACCAATGATGGAGGCATCGAACTTGCAGTCCCTGTTTATTTAAATTTAGCACCAAACTACGATGCAACCATTACGCCTCGTTACATCAGTGACCGCGGACCTATGATTGAAGGTGAGTTTAGATATCTCACTGAAAATTTCGGTTCTGGCCAAATTTGGGGTGGTTTCCTTTCATCTGATCGCAAGTATGATGATCAAGACCGTAAAGACTTACACTTTTTACATAACTGGCAAATTAACGAACAATTTTCGACAAACCTCGAATATAACTACGCATCAGATAAAGACTATTTTACGGACTTAAGTAATAATCCAAATACAAAAACAGATCTAAATCTTCGTCGTGCATGGGAACTCAACTATAAAAATGGGATCCCAGGCTTAAAAGCTCAGCTTAAAATTGAAGACTTCCAAACACTGGATGAAACAACACCCTACGTTGACCGTCCTTATGCCCGCTTACCTCAGTTTTTACTCAACTATAAAACTGGTAATGCTTTAGGCTTAGAATACGAATTTAATAATGATACAGCCTACTTTAAAAAGGATTTTGGTACGATTGATGGCGATACCAACGACAGTTTCGAACCAAGTGGTACACGTGTCTACAATGACTTTTCTGTACGTTACAACTATCGTACACCTTGGGCATTTGCGATCCCACAGATCTCTATTCGTAATGTAAATACATTCTATGACCAAGACACGATAAATGAATTTGATAGCACGAATCGTTCATCAAAAGACAAATCATATACTGTTCCACAAATTACCTTTGATGCTGGCTTAACCTTTGAAAAAGAAGGCACATTCTTACAAACCCTCAGTCCGCGCATGTTCTATGCGTATGCTCCATATAAAAATCAAGATGGTGCACCAAACTTTGACTCTGTAGCCGCATCCATTAACTATGATCAACTATTTAGCCCTAATCGTTTCTACGGTCATGACCGCTTAGAAGACAATAACTTCTTGTCGTTAGGGCTCAGTTATAGCTTATTTGATACTGTCGGTCTGGAACGCTTAAAAGCAAGTGTTGGTCAAAGCTATTATTTTGAAGACCGTCGTGTGACTCTTGATCAAACCACAGATTTGTTTGATAACGAAAAACATACTGGTCCAATTGTTAGCGTATCAAGCCAACTCTCACAAAACTTTACCCTTGGTGCTAATTCGGCTTGGATGTCAAATGGCGACAATGCTCAACGAGATTTACAGTTGTATTACACAGGGGATAAAGGCAATTTATACAATGTGGGCTATTACTACCGCAAAGAAATCGCGAACCGCCAAGAGCACTACGATCAAGTGGTTGCATCTTTTGTACAACCTGTACATAACAACTGGCGTATTATGGGCCATGCTCAGTATGACCTTGACAATAATGTCGCGCGCGAATACTTACTAGGTGTCAATTATGAAGCATGTTGCTGGGGTATCTCGGTGTATGGGCGCGAGTATTACAACGACTTAGATGACGTTAGCGATTCAAGTGTAAAACCAAACCGTGCAATTATGGCTGAAGTCACCCTAAAAGGCTTAGGAGGACTAAACAGCAAACTTTCATCATTACTAGAAAATCGTATTCTAGGCTTTAACAATATTAATCAGACTTGGACAGACCGTTAATGAAGACAAAACAGTTCAAACAATTTTTTAAAGCGAGTGCTTTAGCTTTAGCTCTCGCAACCGCTATTCCAACTTTTGTACACGCGTCGGATGAAGTTGTTGCTGTTGTCGATAACAGTGTTATTTTAAAAAGTGACTTAGAAGCAAGCATGGCTGAAGTTAAGCACCAACTTGAAAGTCAGAAAAAACAAGTTCCACCTGAGCAGTATTTAGCACAGCAAGCTTTAGAACAACTGATTATTCGTCAAACCCAGCTTGAACAGGTTAAACGCTACAACATTCAACCTGATGAGAAAAGCTTGAATGATGCTGTTTTAAATGTCGCAAAACAATCTGGAACAACAAGCCTAGAAGCATTTCAACAAAAGTTGGACAAAATGGCACCAGGAACCTATGCCTCTTTGCGTAGTCGTATTGCTGAAGATTTAGCGATTAGCCGTTTACGCCAACAAATCGTCACCTCTCGTATTCAAATCTCAGATCAAGACGTTAAGAACTTCTTAAATACCCCACAAGGTCAAGCTGCATTAGGCAATCAAGTACATGTCTTACATGTGCGTGTTTCTGGTGACAATGCTGACGCTGTGGCGAAACAAGTCAAAAACGTTCTCGCAAGCGACAATGATGTTGCTGCAATTTCTAAAAAATTCAGCACAGCCAACACCAAAGTTGAAGGTGCAGATATGGGCTTTAGAGCACTTTCTGATATTCCAAGTGAACTTGCTGCACGTGTGAGTCCACTCCAAGTTGGACAAACCACTGACCTTATTACAGTCCGTGATGGCGTACATATTTTAAAGTTAGTTGAACGTAAAGGTGCAGAGCAAAAAGCCATTGTACCCCAATATAAAGTACGTCACATTCTTATTCAGCCATCAGAAGTAGTTAGCCCTGAAAACGCAAAACAAATGATCGACAACTTGTATAATCGTGTAGAAAAGGGGGAAGATTTTGCAATTTTAGCTTCGACCTATTCAAACGATACAGGTTCAGCACGTGATGGTGGTAGTCTTGGTTGGGTTAGCCCTGGCGTCATGGTGCCTCAGTTTGAAGAAACCATGAAGAATACCCCTGTTGGACAAATTAGCAAACCATTCCAGACTCAGTTTGGTTGGCATATCCTACAAGTGACAGAAACACGTCAGCAAGATATGACGACTGAATACCAAGAGCGCATGGCACGCCAAGTTTTAGGTGAACGTCAATTTGATGCTGAACTAGATAGTTGGTTACGTGAAATTCGAAACAAAGCTTATGTTGAGATCAAAGATCCAAATTTAGACCGTAAAAATAACAAGTCTTAAAATGTGGCACAAAAAAACCAGCATTCATGCTGGTTTTTTATGACAAAGTCATTTAAAAAATTTTAAATAAAAAAAAGCCTCTCAGCAGAGAGGCTTTTTTTATCAATTAACGATTGTTTTCGTCGTCTTGAGAGTCTTCAAATTTTGATTCGCCATCAAAACCTGCAGATTGACCACCGAAGCCACCTTGACCACCAAAGCCGCCTTGACCACCGAAGCCACCTTGTTGACCGCCGAAGCCGCCTTGACCGCCGAAGCCACCTTGACCGCCGAAGCCACCTTGACCACCGAAGCCACTTTGACCACCAAAGCCACCTTGTTGACCACCAAAGCCACCTTGTTGACCACCAAAGCCACCTTGTTGACCACCAAAGCCGCCTTGTTGACCAGCACCAGCAGGCGCACCAGCAGGACGTGGATTACGTGCAGGAACAACAGTAGAAATTGCATGTTTGTAAACCATTTGGCTTACCGTATTTTTTAATAAAACAACATATTGGTCGAAAGATTCAATATGACCTTGTAATTTAATACCATTTACAAGGAAGATAGATACAGGAATACGTTCTTTACGGAGAGAATTTAAGAACGGATCTTGCAAAGTTTGACCTTTAGACATGTTATAACTCCAAAAAAAATTAAAAATCAGCGCAAAAAACTATCTTTATTTTTCAATTAAAAATTATAAAAAAGACAGTAGCTAAATTTTGCTTTATCCGTAGCAGTTTCGCAAGTCTTCTTGTGCCTGCGTGATCGTTGAATAGGTTGTAAATTTATGTACTTCTTGCAAAGATCTTAACCAAGTGTATTGACGTTTGGCAAGTTGTCGTGTCGCAAAAAGTGCTTTATCCTCCATTTCTTGTTGTTTTTCGACAGTTTTATCTCCTTTTTGTAAAAATTCGAGTGCTTGTCGATACCCAACTGAGCGCATAGAAGGTAAATTTTCCTTTAAATCGTATTTTTTCATAAGAGCTTCCACTTCATTCAAAAATCCGATATCCCACATAATTTTCAAGCGCTGTGCAATTCTTTGGTGCAATTCAGCTCGATCTGGCACTAAGGCATAATTATGAAAACTATAACGATAAGGTACATTTTTAGGCTGTTCTGCCTGAAGCTTAGTAATGGGCTGCCCAGTCAACTTATAAACTTCTAAAGCACGAATAATCCGTTGTTTATCACTCACTTTAAATTTATCGCACGCCAAAGGGTCCACACTACATAATTCTGCATAAACTGCGTTCCAGCCCTCACTTTCAGCTTTAGACTCAATCTCAGCACGAACAGCATAATCAGCACTAGGTAAATTACTCGAAAGCCCCTCTAATAGTGCTTTAAAATAGAGCATGGTTCCACCGACTAAAATCGGAGTTTTGCCACGTAAATGCATATCGTCAATCAAGCGACATGCATCTTCAACAAAATTTGCAGCGGAATACACTTCTAAAGGTGTAATAATATCAATCAAATGATGTGGATATTGCAGCAACTCCTCTTTGGTCGGCTTAGCTGTACCAATATCCATATCCTTAAAGACCAGTGCTGAGTCTACAGAAATGAGTTCAAAATTCCCTTGCTCATAGAGCTGACATGCCAAAGCAGTTTTACCACTTGCAGTTGGCCCCATTAAATTGATGACCGGCAATTGAGTTGACATGTACAACTACTCTCCTCGAGCAAAAAGCTTATCTAGTTGAGCCAATGGAAACGCACGCCAAGTTGGGCGACCATGGTTACATTGGCTGGCAAATTCAGTTTGTTCCATTTGACGAAGCAAAGCATTCATTTCAGCAAGACCTAAAATGCGATGCGCGCGGACAGCACCATGACAGGCCATACCCGCTAAAATTTGATCACGCTTTTGCAGTAAGCCGTGCACTTCATCATTTGGATCCAAATCATTAAGTAATTCAGGCACCAGTGCTTCAAAATTGGCTTTATGTAAAATCGCAGGTACACCACGAACAATCACCTGCTCATCACCATATTGATCAATTTCAAGACCTAAACGCGCCAATTGATCTTTGAGCTCTTCCACTCGTGTCGCTTGCATCCGTGTAATATTAATCACTTTGGGAATGAGTAACTGCTGAGAAGTCCAAAACTCTGGTTTATCCCATGCGGACTTCATTTGCTGTAGCAGAATACGTTCATGGGCTGCATGCATATCAACAATAATCAGTCCTTCTGTATTTTGAGCCAACACATAAATACCGTGTAATTGTGCAATGGCTATTCCCAACGGATGTTCATCGACTTTAGGGCTTTGCACTGTAAAATCAGCCAAAGGCTGAGCTTGATCAACACTAGATGACGTATCACGCAAAGGCGCTAAATAGCTTTGCAAGGCATTATTGAGCTGTTGTGAACCCTGATAACGCGAAGTTTGCGTAGAATAATGAACACCTTGCGGTTGATTTGAACTAAAGTCAGTGAGCACATCCGATGGGGCTTGCTCACTATTTTGTTCAGACTCAACATGACGATGCAACTGCAAAGGCTCTTGATAGCGAGGCTGCACAGACATCAAAGCTTGATCCTCTGCAATCTTCATTGCATCAGATAAATCTGCGGTTGCCGTTTGAAACTGCGATAAAGTCTCTTTGGCATAGTGCCGGACAAACTCATGCACTTCACGCTGATTTAAAAAGCGAATTTCATGTTTAGTCGGATGTACATTGACATCAATATTTTCAGGATCGACTTCCAGAAAAAGTAAATAACCCGCATGCTGATGACCATGTAAAATACCGTCATAAGCCATACGTAGCGCATGAGAGATGGTTTTATCTTTAACAATTCGACCATTCACATAAACATACTGCAAGTCTGCTTGCGCACGAGCATCGGAGGGATGTCCCAACCAACCTGTTAAACGCATGTTGATACTATCCGCATCCATCCAATACGCATTTTCAGTAAATGCACGACCGAGTAACTGTTGTACGCGCTGAAAACGTAGTTCACCACTATCGGCAATCGGTAAGTTCAACTTGATGTTTTGATTATGTTCAAGCACAAAACGAATATCGAAATGAGTCAATGCTAAACGTCGAACGATTTCTTCAATATGACCAAACTCTGTGCCAGGTTTTTTGAGAAATTTGCGACGTGCAGGCACATTAAAAAATAAATCTTGTACCCGAATATGTGTACCTTTCGGCGCAGCTACAGCCTGAATCTCTTGATGGTCAAACGCAGTTCCATTAACTTCGACTTGATAGCCAATCCCATCATCCGCTTGACTACTGGTCAAGGTTAAACGCGAAACCGCTGCAATAGACGCCAAAGCCTCTCCACGAAAACCCAAGCTGACAATTGCATGTAAATCTTCTACAGTTTGGATTTTACTGGTTGCATGGCGCATCACAGCCAAAGGGAGATCTTCAGCGTGAATCCCTCGACCATTGTCCATGATTTCAATTAAAGTACTGCCGCCTTGCTCTACCCGAATAATCAACTCTGTCGCACCTGCATCAATTGAGTTTTCGAGTAACTCTTTGACCACAGACGCAGGGCGTTCAATGACTTCACCTGCTGCAATTTGGTTGGCTAAAGCAGGATTTAGAGTATGAATACGACGTATCTTTAAATCATCACGCATTGTTTAATTGGCTCTCTAAAGCTTGTAATAATGCTACTGACTGAAAACTCAATGTGGCATGTCGTGTCAGCTCATCTTCAGATTTTTGAATATCAATAATTAAGTCCGCCGCAGGGATTTCATCACCCCCTTTAGATGGCCATTCAAATAAAAACAGTGCATTGGGTGTTTCTAAATAGTCACGAATGCCCATTAACTCCAACTCATACGGATCGTTTAAACGATACAAGTCAAAATGGAAAATATCATGCCCTTGCACTTGGTAAGGTTCAACCAAGGTATAGGTTGGACTTTTCACTGAACCTTGATGCCCTAAATGCAGTAAATAATGACGTGTTAAGGTGGTTTTTCCTGCCCCCAAATCGCCAATCAAATACACCACACCCGTCGTAAAATGCTGTGCCAAAATTTTCGCTAAATTTTGGGTATCTTGTTCATTATTGAGTGTTAAGTTGAATGAATACTGCATAATACTCACGACAAGTGGCAAAAGAGCAATTATGATAGCACCGCACTCATAAAATGCCCAAGTCGCAAGTTTGAAAACTCGTATTTTCCTGTATCAACCGCCTAGATATTACCTACAAAAAACATGTCCAACCACCAAACTTCTGAATTTTGTCCACCTATGCTCAATGGCGTCAGTGCCAGTAAGGTGTACTTACCTAAACTTCAACCTATGCCTAAAAGCATATTTGCTTATTTATGTGCGCAATTTCAGCACATTGGAGCTGCGGAATGGCGACAGCGTTTTCATGATGGCTTGGTCTATGACGCTGTAGGTAATGTGCTCAGCACAGATTCGGCATATCTTGAAAATCAACATGTGTTTTATTACCGCTTTTTAGCGCGTGAAATTGAAGTACCATTTCAGCATGAGATTTTATTTGAAAATGATCATTTCTTAGTGGTAAATAAGCCGCATTTTCTAACTATCAGCCCAACGGGACAATATGTTCAACAAACTCTTTTAGTTCGCCTAAAACAACAGACAGGTATTGAGCATTTAACCCCTATCCATCGCTTAGACCGTGAAACTGCAGGCTTAGTCCTTTTCTCCAAGCGCATTGAAACGCGTGGGGCTTATCAACAAATGTTTGCGGAACGGCGGGTGCAAAAGACCTACCATGCAATTGCACCTTTTAACCCAGAACTTAATTTCCCACGAACTGTAAGGTTACACATGCAAAAAGGTGAACCGTTCTACACTATGCGGGTATTAGACAAAGCACCCAATAGTGAAACAGATATTTCGCTGTTGGAATATGACTCAACATGGGCAAAATACGAGCTTAAACCACATACAGGAAAACAGCATCAACTGCGTGTACACCTTAATTCTTTAAGCTGCCCGATTAAAAATGACCCGTTCTATCCTAAAGTTGTACACAAAACCGACGATGATTTCAGCCAACCATTACAGCTTTTAGCCAAAAAATTATCATTTAAAGACCCAATAACTCAACAACTTATGCTGTTCAACTCTCACTTTGAATTGACACTGTAATATAATTGTCATTACAAAATAATTTAAAATTCCATTGTATGAATATTGAAATTACAATGAAATTGATTAAAATAACTTCTACCCTTTAAGTGATTCAAATTATTTAATAAATCATGAGAAAAACAGAAGTCTATCAAATTCGACTCGATTCCCAAGAAAAGAAACAAGCATTTGCCGTGTTTAAACAATTGGGGATTACACCTGCACAAGCCGTTCGTTTGTTCTTCAAACAAGTGGTTTTAACCAAATCTATCCCATTTTCAATTGAAAATCAGAACATCAACTTAGAGCAACTCATTAAATTACGTAAGTTAAAGCAAGAACAAAAAGCAGTCGAACAAATCACAAGCCCCGACTCTACAGCCACTAATGATTTATTTGCCGATGATGAACACATTGATCTATTTGAAGAATTAGCTGCAATTTTGGGTGAGAGTGACAAAACTTAACAGTGTTGCATTTCTAAACAAATTTTAGAAATATCCTGTTCAAAACTTCGGTATGCTTCATGTAAACATTATAAAAAACAGCATGGAGTAATACATGATCGTAAGACGTGCCACCTTAGAAGACTTAGAAAAACTTGCTGTATTATTCGATGAATATCGCCAATTCTATGGCGCATCTTCCAACTTAAGCCTTTCCCAAAAGTTCCTCAAACTTCGTCTTGAAAATGAACAAAGCGTGATTTTTATTCATGTCAAAGACGATGTGATTACTGGTTTTGTCTTATTATACTTAGGCTTTTCTTCCGTGGCTTGTGCAACGTATTATATTTTAGATGATGTCTATGTCTCACCGCCACATCGTCGTCATGGCTCTGCAAAACAACTCATTGATACCGCAATTTTGTTTGCTCGTCATGAAAAAGCGATTCGCATAACACTTGAAACGCAAAAAAATAACTACCAGTCCCACAGCCTATATGAAGCCATGGGCTTTGTAGCGGATAGCGAATTTAAAACCTATCACTGCTTCTTATAGCTACTGATTTATATGCCGTTTTCATGAGGGCTGCTATGACGAGTCTTGGCTAAAGCGACTTGTTCCTCATTTAAATACACCCATCTTCCCTCGACTAAATCAGACAATGTGATTAAGTCGAGTTCTCCAATTTGCTGACGATGCAAACATTCCACCTTATTGCCGACAGCTGCAAGCATACGCTTTACTTGATGATACACTCCCTGATGCACCGTCATTTGCAGTTCACATTCAGCTAATCGTTTTACCCCTGTTGCTGCAAATATCCCTTTTTCATTACGTAACTCAACGCCTTGTTCTAACTGCTGGATTTGTTCATCTGTAAGAGGATCAGCCGTTTGCATGCGATACACTTTGGCCACATGCTTTTTAGGATGTGTCAATGCCTGTAAGAATTGACCATCATCAGTAAGCAACAACAAGCCAGTCGTGTCTTGATCCAGACGTCCAACACACTGAATACCACGATTCAAGAGCACATCATCAAACAAATCGAAAACACTAAAGTGGTGTGTTGCCTGATGTGAACATTCATAACCCTGAGGTTTATTTAAGGCAATATAGACTTTTTCACGATATTCAAAACTCTCATCATGTACTTTGAAGTGCAAACCATCTAATTTGAGTTTATGTTTAGGGTCTGTAATGATCTGCCCATCAATTTCGATGGTTGCATTTTTAATCAACTGTTGGCAATGCTTCCGCGAACCGAATCCTTGCGACTGCAACATTTTTTCCAACAGCATCAGCACACCACTTTTTCAAATAAAGGCTCATTTTATACTGAAATACAGGAACATCAATCAAAGGACTCGGATCATTCGGCAGACTGGCTAAAAAAACGTTACAATGCACATGTTTTTTTGACCAGTCTCCCCCCTATGCCGAACTTAGATTTGAACCTGATCGTCCTCCTCATCCTGCTGGCTTGCGGTATTTTCAGTCACAATTCTGCGGTAACCATTGCTGCGGCTGTACTCATTATTTTACGCATGACGCCACTGAGCGAATACTTCCCACTAATCCAACAACATGGATTAAATATCGGCATTATTATTTTAACGATTGCCGTTTTAGTGCCTATTGCCAGTGGTAAAATTAGCGGTGAAAGTATTTTTAAATCTTTCTTAAGCCTTAAATCATTATTAGCGATTGCGATTGGCGTTTTAGTTGCGTGGTTAGGTGGACGCGGTGTGAAACTCATGTCGAATCAACCAGATGTAGTTGCAGGTCTGTTGGTTGGAACTGTAGCAGGGGTTGCATTACTGCGTGGTGTACCTGTGGGCCCATTAATTGCCGCAGGTCTTCTGACCTTATTAATTGGGACGGGACAATCTTAAATACATGTATCGTAGCTGAAGTCACATTTCAAATATTCACTGAGTTGGCGCTATTTTTGCTTTATCTAAATTAGGCATGACTTTATGGAATAATCAATTAAATGTAGACAAACCAATAGATACTGTATTTAAGAATACTCAGGCATCGCATAGATTTTAGTGTTATTGAATTAACTTATAATATTTTTGAACAACCTAATTTTTATGTGATAAAGAACGTATAATATTTTTCATTTCACTCTCTATTTATGTCCATTCAAAAAAATAGCAGCCCATCAACAAGTCACTTATCTGTCATTATTTTAGCCTTGGCACTCGGTGGTTTTTGTATTGGTACGACTGAATTCGTTGCGATGGGACTCATCCAAGAGATATCGCAGAGTTTCAAGCTTAGTATCCCTATCACAGGGCATTTTATTAGTGCTTATGCTTTGGGCGTGACAATTGGCGCGCCTGTCATTGCCATTTTGGCTGCAAAAGTGCCACGAAAAACACTTCTAATTGGACTCATGTTGTTTTATGGCATTGCCAATGCAAGCACCGCACTTGCAAATAGTTATGAGTCTATGCTGATTTCTCGTTTTATCGCAGGCTTTCCACATGGCGCATACTTTGGTATTGCTGCTCTCGTGGTTGCAGAGTTTGCTGGTAAACAAAAGCGTGCTTTTGCTGTTGCAATGCTGATGATGGGCCTAAATGTCGCGACCGTGATTGGCGTACCTCTTGCAACTTGGCTCGGACAACTCTATGGTTGGCGGGCAGGTTTTGAGTTTTCGGCATCTATCGCATTTTTAACTGTTGTCGCGATTTGTTTTGGCCTACCCCAAATGCAACGTGATCACACTGCAAGCATTCAAAATGAGCTCCGCGGACTTAAAAATACACAAATGTGGATGACTCTTGCTGTAGGGGCAATTGGTTTTGGTGGACTCTTTTCGGTTTATAGTTATGTATCACCCATTTTGACTGAATATACCCATGCCAGCATTCAAGTTGTTCCTTTTGCACTGGCATGTATCGGGCTAGGTTTAGTGATTGGAGGTGCTGTTGCAGGACACTTTGCCGATAAAAACCTAAACAAAGCCATCATCTGGGTATTGATATCCAATGCCTGTTCTTATGTGCTTTGTGCATTATCAATGGATCATCTTGCGACGGCTCTTATTGCGCTATTTTTAGTGAGTTTCAGTATTGCTGGTCTAGGACCTTTACTGCAAACCCGCTTAATGGATGTTGCTGGTCATGCCCAAGGTCTAGCTGCTTCACTCAATCACTCTGCCTTTAATATTGCCAATGCTTTTGGTGCTTTTATTGGTGGCTGGCTCATTAGCCAAAATCTGGGCTGGTTAGCACCGATTTGGGTAGGTACCTTATTAAGTCTAGGCGGTCTAATCATCTTGCTACTCGCCTTTCAGCATGAAAAAAAGTCAATGTCTATATCTAAAGATGATGTAAATCAAACCTGTTAGACCAATCTAGATTTCTATTCAGATAAAGTAAGGCATGTTTATCAACATTCGATTTGAACGTTGATAAACATGCCTCTTTACACCGATTTATTCAGGTAGCTTCTTCCCACAATGTGGACAATACGCATACTGATCACGCTCTTGCTTTAATGATTCTTCTTTTTGCTCACGTATAAGCTGCAAAATAATATCTTGTGTTTGTTCTTTGGTCAGTCCAACCTCTTTACGAACTTCCTCAATTTTTTCTGTTTCTAGGACAAAGTCAATGTCGCTATTCTGGATTAACTCTCGAAATCTGAGTTCTAGTTGTTCTTTGCGCTGCTCTAGTTCATTGGCCAAACCATTTGCCAAAATACCTGCGGGTAATGCTGCTAAACCTACACCTAAAATAGTAATGATCGCACCCAAGAAACGTCCTAGCGGTGTAATAGGTGTCACATCGCCATACCCTACGGTGGTCAGTGTAACCACAGCCCACCACATGGAAGCTGGAATAGAACTAAAAACCTCAGGTTGTGCCTGACTTTCAATCAAATACACCCCCGCAGCCGCCATAATGATCATAATCATTAAAATGAAAATAACCGCTTGAAATGAGCCTTTTTCGCGCTCAATGACCCGCAATAGAATTTGTAGAGAGACAAAGTAGCGGGTTAACTTGAGAAGTCGGAGCAAACGAACGATTCTTAAAAAACGTAAATCGAACTGAACAAAGAAGTTTAAATATGCAGGTAAAATCGCCAAGAGGTCGATAATTGCCCCGCCACTTTTGACCCAATTTAGGCGGTTTTTCCAATCCGACTCAAAACTATTAGCTTCAGCAATTGACCAAAAACGTAAGAGATATTCAATCGTAAAAACGATGATCGAGAAGATTTCAAAATAATAAAAAAAGTCCTGATACAACACATAGTACTTCTGTACCGACTCCAACAGCACAGCAGCAGCATTACTCATAATCAGTACAATGAGGAAATAGTTCAGCCCTCGGCTTAAGGGTGTCTCATAGTCTTCATTATGCAAATTGTTATAAACAAATTTGCGTAACATGTACCAAGCTGTCAATTTCATTACGATTTTACGTTATTCTTATCCCTTAAAATTCAGTTTAACCGAACTTAACAGCAAAGTAAGTAAGAAATTTCGGTATGAATCGTACAACTGCGGCAGCATTATTCAATATAGAGTAAGGCCAAGCGCACTTGGTCATAGCCCATACGCGGATTGGTTAACTCTACAATCGGACGTAGTTTAATTGCGCCATCTTCACTAAAGTGTTCAGCTTGCTGACGTTTCATGAGACGTTTATAAATTTTTCGCACTTGCTCTACCACTTCTTCGCCTGGATGAGCTACAGAAATGTCCAAGCCCTGTTCTTTATGTAGCTTCGCCAAATGGTTGATAATCGTTGCAGCCGTCAACCCTCGCTCTTGGGCGATATCGGCAATTTCATAACCACCTTCAAAAAGTTCACGTGTTTCATCGAGTGTTGCAGAAGCATAGTTGGCTTTACCTGCATTACGGGCAATTTTCTTTTCATTACGCTCAATCTCAACTTCATTGAGCGTTCCGCCACAGTGACGAATAAAGGCCTTGTGTTGTGGCTCTAGATCAATGACCTCAAAGTGTGTTTCAGCTTCATCGGAAAGTTCTTGGAAACGTCGATCTGCTTTAATGGCAAGACTGTCTAGCTCTAAGGCTTGTTCATTAAAACCCAGTAGTCTTAAACCATCCAAAGTCTTTAACCGTGACAAAGCCACATAGCCCTGTCCTTTTTCAAAAGTATGGCTCAGGTTAATTTCTGCTGCTGCTAAAGTCATGCCTTGAGATTTGTGAATGGTGATGGCCCACGCTAAGCGCAATGGAATCTGCTGAAAACTGGCAATGGTTTTACCTGCATCATTGTCCACCGACCATGTTTCAGGCTCAACCACCAGTACTGTACCATCAGTCAGTTTTACTTTTGGTAAGACTCCGAAATCATCATCTTCTTCAAAGCCGACCACCTCGCCCAAACTACCGTTAATATAACCCACGTCAAAGTTGTTTTTTACAAACATCACTTTGGCATTTTTCTTGAGAGTGAGGTTTTCAGGTGCGCGCACAGACGACTTTAACGTTTCAATAAGCTTGTCATTGCCATCACACACCGCCTCAAACTGACGACCTTCATTTTCAATTTCATTCAAATGTTTGAAGTTGATGGTGTCCACGTCCATATTATGTGTGTATAAACGTGTGAATGTTTCACCAATATCCTGCTGACGTGTGGCTTGTAAAGCTTGCAAATGCTCGGAGCGGATCGTTTGGCTACGGATAGCATTTAAAATATCGTTGAGGTAGTCATTGCCCTGACGGTGCTGCTCGGTCAAATAGCACACACGAAACTTGGCTTCCACCCAAGCATCAGACATAAAACAGAACTTATCGCGATTACGTTCTTCATTTTTCCCCACGGGCGGTAACTGGAAGAAATCTCCTGCAACAATGACCTGAATCCCACCAAATGGTTCTTCACTTTCTTTAAAGAATTTTAAAACTTTATTGACCAAATTGAGCTGTTTCGCATGTAGCATCGAAATTTCATCAATAATTAACACTTGGGCATTTTCTAAATGCTCTTTTAAATATTTACGTTCTTTCATGCGTTTGAGTTCATCTTCCCCTAACGCATCTTTAATACCTATACCAGCCCAAGTATGAATCGTCATACCATTCATATGTGTTGCAGCTATACCTGTAGAGGCTGTGATCGCCACAGGCACTTTACGGGCTTTTAAGTAATTAATGTATTGGTTCAATGTATAGGTTTTTCCTGCACCAGCGGAACCAGTTAAAAAGACATTTTCGCCCGCTTTTAGAAGTTTGAGTGCAGTTTCTTGCTTCATAAGACCTATACCATTGATGAACGGCTATAGCCTACCGAGTTTTTGCTAAAAAGTTAAGCAGATCTCGTCATATAGAAGTTCTTGTGCGACAAATTAAGTCGAGTGTTGTTGAAATTTTAACAGCCCTCTTGTCGTTCTTGGTTGAGCATCGCAATAAACTGCTCTGCCACTAACACATCGTCAGGAAGTGCCTTTTGGTTGTTTGGATATTCCAACTGATCAAATAACAACTGCCCCGCGATATAATAGCAGCCAAGTGTTAAGTGGCGCTGTGCATCCGTATGACTCATATGAAAGGCCACGTATTCATTGACAATAATTCGTTCAGCAAAGCTTGCCGCTAAACAATGTCTAAACCGACGAGACTCTGCGATGATGCGATCAATATCTTTAAGCTCCTCAAATACCCAACTTTCAATAAAATAATAAGCTTCATGACTGATCGGTTGCCATGACACATGGCCGACTTTCCGTTTCAGTTCAGCAAGTAACTCTTGGCTATGTAATTGATCATGCCATTGCACAGCCTGATGAAATAGGCCATTCCATGTGACATTTTTTAAAACATCCTTTTGCGTCTCGAAATGTTCAGGTAAATAATCCCGGACATAAGCATCAAACACCGAAACCCGCAATGGCGGATGATTCAGATAAAAAAGTTGTCTAAAGCTTTCGATAGGCAGTTTGTACTGCTGCAATTGGCGATAAAAATCACGATGTTGTTGGTTTTCTTCACTAAAATAAATCGCTAATTCAACAGGTAGTTTTTGTGCAATTTTATCTAAATGCTGAATGTAAGCCTGCATGACTCGACTCAATTTTGTATAAACTTTTTTACCCCATTCGGGTTGCTGCTGTACTACACGGTGCAGTAGTTCTAACCATTCATCCAAATACAAAATCGACGGGCTGATTGCTATACGCTGATCATCCATATCTTGGCGTCTATTTTTTAAGACGACATGCTGGTTGGCTTCCAACTCAAACCATTGCTGTTCTATAGCATGTTCATAACAGCTTTGGATAAACAAACGTGCTGCAACATGCTGAAAGTACCTTAAAGCTACTAAAATAATTTCAGGATGATAAGACTGTGTATCCAAATAACTCAAAGCAGTCACAGCAACACGTACACTACTATGTTGAATGTTGTGGCTAACCCAGTCTGTCACGACAGCTTTTTGTTTGAATAGCCAATTCACTGTACGTTTTTCATCGAAAATAGGGAGTTTAGCAACTTTTTTTTGCCAAACTTTGGTCTGCACCTCTAAAAAATGTTGCTTTGCCAGCAAATCAGGCAATGACCAAAGATCACGATTCATTAAACGTGCAAAACCCAACAGTTCAGGCTGCTCTTTCGCATGCGGATACAGTAAATAAATATCATGCCCATGATCTATCAGCTCTTGTAAACAAAAACGTTCAGGAAATGCTGTTTCTACGATGCGATAAACATGTGGTTCTAGAAATTGCTTGGCACTAAAACACAGCTCATCATAACTATGCATCAAGGACTGAATAGGCAGAATATCCTCTGCTTGATCTGCATCTAAGTAACATAACTGCTCAAGTAAAGTCAGCAAATTGTTATCCGTTGCTGAAAGTTCTATTCTGCCCACATATTGACACAGTTGCTGAAAGAGCTCTGCATGGCTGTGCTCTATTTCAGTCAAAATCGTTTGGATTCGGCTTAGCCCCCCAACCACAACAAAAACCTGTTGCAATAACAACTGGCGTAACTGTTTTACTTTATTACGTAAATACAAAGAATGCTGTGGAGTCTGCTCACCCACCCAGAAGACAATGTCATGTAAACAAAACTCTTCAAGTGATTCAGCGTAGTGCCCCTTATACATAAACTGTGGGACACAAATCGTTTTGTTTTCGGTCGGTGGATAGAACTGAATATGAAAGCAATGGTTTAAAATTTGAATCTGGCGTTGCTTTGCATCAATCCCCAAAACATTGTGCACACTGAGCGTGGAGAGAAACATAGACTGCTCATGATAAAGCTGCTGAACACTCGGAACAACTTGCCTTAACACGACGGCAAAGTTTTGATATTGCTTAATCCTATCGTTTCTGTCCACAGTGAATCCTCATCGAATTTGGCGACGTTCATCCCGCTTCAAAACCAATATAAACAATTCCACACATGCAGGCTATGCCTTTTCATCATAGCTATTTTTTCGATTTAGAATCAGTATTTTCCATTTCCTTACGTATGGTAGGTATTTGGTAGGTACACAAGTTTTTTGAATCATTCGATACTCTAAAAACGGTAATGAGCACCGATAACAACATAAATATGGTAAAAGGAATCGCACCATGGCTTTTAAAAATATTGCAGATCAAACGAACGGTTTTTATATCCCTTGTGTTTCACTGTTTGGCCCAGGCTGTGCCAAAGAAATTGGTGGTAAAGCACAAAACCTCGGTGCGAAGAAAGCACTGATCGTAACCGATGCTGGCTTATTCAAATTTGGCGTAGCAGACACCATCGCAGGATATCTCAAAGATGCTGGTGTTGATAGTCATATCTTCCCAGGTGCGGAACCAAACCCAACTGACATTAACGTACATAACGGTGTAACTGCTTATAATGAGCAAGGTTGTGACTTTATCGTGTCTTTAGGCGGTGGTTCGTCTCATGACTGCGCAAAAGGTATTGGGCTTGTCACTGCTGGTGGTGGTCATATTCGTGACTACGAAGGGATTGATAAAAGCACCGTTCCAATGACTCCTCTGATTGCAATCAACACAACAGCAGGTACAGCTTCAGAAATGACGCGCTTCTGTATTATTACCAATACAGATACTCATGTAAAAATGGCGATTGTAGACTGGCGCTGTACTCCTCTTATTGCAATTGATGATCCTAAACTAATGATTGCAAAACCTGCAAGCTTAACAGCAGCAACAGGTATGGATGCATTAACCCATGCGGTAGAGGCTTATGTATCAACAGCTGCTAACCCAATTACCGATGCTTGTGCCGAGAAAGCCATTTCGATGATCAGTGAGTGGTTAAGCCCAGCCGTTGCAAACGGTGAGAACCTTGAAGCACGTGATGCCATGAGTTATGCACAATACTTAGCAGGTATGGCATTTAACAATGCATCTCTAGGTTATGTTCATGCAATGGCACACCAACTTGGTGGCTTCTATAACCTACCACACGGTGTATGTAACGCAGTTTTACTGCCACATGTATGTGAGTTCAACTTAATTGCCTGCCCTGATCGTTATGCACGTATTGCAGAACTGATGGGAGTCAACACCGCAGGTTTAACTGTGACAGAAGCTGGCTATGCTGCCATTGATGCGATTCGTGAATTATCTGCATCTATTGGTATTCCATCAAGCTTGTCTGAACTGGGTGTAAAAGAACAAGATTTGGGCATTATGTCTGAAAACGCGCAAAAAGATGCCTGCATGCTGACTAACCCTCGTAAAGCAACCCATGCTCAAGTGGTTGACATCTTTAAAGCGGCGCTCAAATCAAGTGCTTCAGTAGTAGATTTTAAAGCGGCTGTCTAAGTTCTCTCCTTAACACTTTGTTTGCTTTGACAATTTAAGTGGAATGAAACAGACGTCCATACTGTTTCATTCGGGTAAGCCTAATCCTTGCTTACCTTTGCACTTAAATTGTCTTTTTTTATTTGTGGTTGACAAAAATTCTGACTTCATCAAGGATAAGGGAACTCATGACAATAACAACCAGAGTGAACTATGTCAGCACTACAAAACCCGCTTGCGTATCAACCAGATGTCCTTGGTGAAGACTACGAACAACTCAAACTCAGTTTTGCTAATGACTACGAAGGTGAAGTTTGCGCAACTCTCATTCGTAAAAAAGCCACGCAAACCACAACCAAAGCAGTGCTGTATATTCATGGATTTATTGACTACTTCTTCCAAACAGAAATGGCTGAACAGTTCAATCAGCATGGTTACGACTTTTACGCACTTGATTTAAGAAAATATGGTCGCTCCCGTTTAAGCCATCAAAACTACTACAATGTCCGTGATCTGCGCGAATATGACGATGAAATTACTCAAGCTCTTGAGATTATAGGTGCTGAAGGTCATCTTTCTGTTGTACTGGTAGGACACTCGACTGGCGGTTTGATTACCACACTATATGCAGCGCACCATCCACAACACCCTCTAATCAAAGCGCTATGGGCCAACAGTCCTTTTTATGATTTTAATATGCATCCAATTAAACGCAAACTTGGCGTGCCACAACTCAGCCGACTTGCAAAGCATTTCCCAGACTTAAAATTTCCAAGTGAACTGAATAAGTGGTATGTACCAAGCCTACATCAAAGTGAACACGGCGAGTGGAACTTTGATTTGCAGTGGAAACAACCAAGTTATTCTATGGTTCGCATCAGTTTTGTCCGTGCCATCCATGAAGCGCAAAAAGAAATTCATCGTGGCGGTTTAAAGCTTTCTGTTCCTGCACTGATTATGCATTCACATCAAACACTCAACCCCAAAAAATGGGGCGTAGCTGCACAAACCAGTGATGTAATTTTAGATGTCAAAGACATTGAAAAACAGGCGAAAAATCTACAAGGTGACATCTGTGTCGAGACCATTCAAAATGGTTTACACGACTTAGTCTTATCTGCACCAGATGTTCGTGCCGAAGTCTATACCAAGCTATTTCAGTGGCTAGAACAAAAGAATATTTAATCGCAAAATTTTTATTAACCTATTCCATAACTCAAATCAAAACTATTAAATTTTGTATTTCTCAAGTAGCTGATGCGCCGGGTGTCCACTCGGTGTCAGCTCAATAAGTCGTTCAACAGCATCAATTGCTTCTGGGTAGCGTGCTACATGCTTAAAGAGCATATCAGTTTCATTGGCTTTAAAAATCGCGCTACTTAAACGTGACTCCAAACAGTCGCGCCATGCGCAAAGAAACGGACTTTCTGTTTTAGGCAATAACACACCTGAGCAAAGCTTTAAAGCCGTCTCGATATATGCAGCATC
The DNA here is from genome assembly GCF_003231195.1 of Acinetobacter sp. WCHAc060042. Taxonomy (NCBI): domain Bacteria; kingdom Pseudomonadati; phylum Pseudomonadota; class Gammaproteobacteria; order Moraxellales; family Moraxellaceae; genus Acinetobacter; species Acinetobacter sp. WCHAc060042. The sequence continues at coordinate 2,737 of NZ_QKVN01000002.1, read as the reverse complement.
TAATGCCTGCTCTGCTTGTAGGAAATCTGCTTCTATATGCGCCAAAATTCGGTAAGGACGAGATCCCAACATTCCCCCCAACAAATCCCTTAATTGCGACATTTCTGCTTTAAGTGTGCCTATACTCACTTTTCGCTCACCATATAAAGCCTGATGTAAGGTATCTAAAGTCATACCTTGTGGACATAGCGCTAAAATAGTCAGAATTTCAATTTGACGTGGTGTGAGCACCATCACTTTGCCATTAAAAAGCACTTGTGGCACACCAAAAGCACGAATATACAGTTGTTGACGCTGGTATTCCAATAATGCTGTTTGAATGATAGATGCACAGCGCTCTGCTGCCAGTAAACCAAGGCTATTATGATTTTTCCATGTGGTCGATAAATCAATTACCCCCAAAACATGTTTTGAATAAGGGTCGATGATTGGTGCTGCATAGCAAACCCAATCATGGATGGAACTCATATAATGTTCATTAGAAAACACACAACTCGATTGTTGGGTTTTAAGTGACAATGCCAATGCATTAGTCCCCACCAACTCCTCTCTCCACTGCCCGCCTTCTACAAAATGTACACTTTCCGCAGCATTACGCATTTGCTTACTTGAAGCACTCCAAATAATCGTACTACCAATATCACCCACAGCAACGACCATTGAGGACTGCTGTGCAATATGCTTGAGCTCATCCGCGCAGTAACTTAAAGCATGTTGTAATGCTGAACCTTGTGACATCGAACCTTCAGAAATGGGCGCTGCAAAACGATCCTTAGGAATCTCTGCCGAATTAGAACGCTGCCACGAACTTGCAATGCTTTTTCCGAGCTGTTCAGCTTGTACCGTCGAAATACTGCTGCTGGTTCTAAGCTTTTCTATTTCTTGTCTTTTCTGTATTAAATGTTGCATTGCCATCATTCCTTATTCTCAAAACAATTCCTGATACACATCCACTGTATTGCATGGTTGTAAACATTTGTCGGAAGCTTGTAAACCTGCATCCTTCCAACCTTTTTCCAACCTTATATTAGGTATGCTACTTAAATATTGTACTGATGTACCTTATACCAAAGCTGTAGATGCTTTTAAAAAATCAATAAGCAAAGGAACTTCAATATGCGCTACGTAGACCCTAACCAACCTGGTTCAAAAGTAGAATTTAAAGCACAGTATGAAAACTTTATTGGTGGCGAGTGGGTTGCTCCAATAAAAGGTGAATACTTTGAAAATATCTCTCCTGTCGACGGTAAAGCCTTTACTAAAATCCCACGTTCATCTGCTGAAGATATTGAGCTTGCTCTCGATGCTGCACACAAAGCTAAAGCACAATGGAATAAATCTTCTCCAACTACACGTTCTAATTTACTCCTTAAAATTGCTGATCGTCTAGAGGAAAATCTAGAGAAATTGGCTGTAGCTGAAACTTGGGATAACGGTAAACCAGTACGTGAAACCTTAGCTGCAGATATTCCACTTGCAATTGATCATTTCCGATATTTTGCAAGTTGTATTCGTGCACAAGAAGGTGGTATTTCTGAAATTGATGAAGACACTATTGCCTATCACTTCCACGAGCCATTAGGTGTTGTGGGACAAATTATTCCATGGAACTTCCCAATTTTAATGGCAACATGGAAAATTGCTCCAGCCCTTGCAGCAGGTAACTGTATTGTTCTTAAACCAGCTGAGCAAACGCCTGTAAGTATTTTAGTCTTGGTTGAACTGATTCAAGACTTACTCCCACCAGGTATTTTAAACATTGTAAATGGTTATGGAGTTGAAGTAGGTCGTCCACTTGCAACTAACCCACGTATTGCAAAAATTGCATTCACAGGCTCAACCGCTGTTGGGCAAATGATTATGCAGTATGCAACTGAAAATATTATTCCAGTAACTTTAGAGCTTGGTGGTAAATCTCCTAACATCTTCTTTGAAGATATTATGGATCAAGACGATGATTATCTTGACAAAGCGCTTGAAGGCTTTGCTATGTTTGCGTTGAACCAAGGTGAGATTTGTACTTGCCCTTCACGTGCATTAGTTCAAGAAAGCATAGCCGATAAATTCTTGGAAAAAGCAATTGAACGTGTCAAACGCATCAAAACAGGTCACCCACTAGACACTGAAACGATGATTGGTGCACAAGCTTCTTTAGAACAACAAGAGAAAATTTTAGGCTGTATCGCAACAGGACGTAATGAAGGTGCTCAATTACTGACGGGTGGTAGTGAACGTAATGAAGTGGGTACAGGTTTCTATATCGAACCAACCATTTTCAAAGGCACAAACGACATGAAAATTTTCCAAGAGGAAATTTTTGGACCAGTGCTTTCGGTTACAACGTTCAAAGACTTTGATGATGCGATTAAAATTGCAAATGACACCATTTACGGTCTAGGTGCAGGAGTATGGTCACGTTCTGCTCATACGTCTTATCGCGCGGGTCGTGCAATTGAAGCGGGTCGTGTTTGGACCAACTGTTATCATATCTACCCTGCGCATGCGGCATTTGGTGGTTACAAAAAATCTGGCATTGGTCGTGAAAACCACAAAATGATGCTTGATCATTACCAACAAACTAAAAACTTGCTTGTAAGCTATGCCACTAAACCAATGGGCTTCTTCTAAGCATAAATATATTTGTGCATGATGTGTTTAGGGTGATTCGTTACCCTAAACACCTTCAACCTTCAACCTTCAACCTTCAACCTTCAACCTTCAACCTTCAACCTTCAAC
>NZ_QKVN01000019.1:0-76309 GCF_003231195.1 Acinetobacter sp. WCHAc060042 | reverse complement strand
TTTATCAGGTTGCACAGCTCATTCGATTTCGACGAATGTGAATGTGGGGATATGTATGAATGCTTTAATGGTCTTTATTTACACCAATTTTACGCCACAAAAACATGATGCTTTCTTATATTATTGAATTATTTATAAATTTGAAATTAGTTAATCCAGTCCTGCAAAGGTTGGGTGAAAGGTACAGTATTGTCTTGAGCACGTTTAACAAAAGATTCGCCCATGACTTCTGTGCGAACTTTTAAACCATTTTCATAATCTTGTTGTGACATGGGAACCTCTGGATGTGGAATGCAAATATAGTAGCCGAGCGGATTAATTTTTCATCAGGTATTTGAGTTAAAAAATGTGCGCAGGAGTCATCATTCGGTAAATTCGAGAATATCGGGAGATAGACTTGGTCAAGGTAATGATGGTTTTATGTTGGATTTAAAGGCTATAAAGAAGCCTTTTGCTAACTGATTTTTTTGATTGATCCCAATAACAAAGCAGCCGAAGCTGCTTTGAATGATGTCGTTTTTGTACTTAAGCGGCTTTAAAGTCATTAATGATCAGTGTTAAACCAGTCGCTTTCTGGATTTGTTCTAGGCTCACATCGCGTGCCAGTTCAACCAGTTTCACCCCTTCAGCAGTGATATCCATCACACCTAAGTCAGTAATGATACGGCTAACGACAGCTTTACCCGTGAGTGGTAGGGTACATTGAGGCACAATTTTTGGCGTGCCATCTTTGGCGCAGTGTTCCATGAGCACCACGACTTTTTGTACACCAGAGACCAAGTCCATTGCACCGCCCATGCCTTTGACTTTTTTACCCGGAATCATCCAGTTTGCCAAGTCGCCCGTTTCAGAGACTTCCATTGCACCTAAAATAGCAATATTGACATGACCACCACGAATCATGGCAAAGGATTCTGAGCTTGAGAAAAATGCAGCCCCTTTGCGTGCGGTGACAGTTTGTTTTCCTGCATTAATCAAGTCTGCATCGACTGCATCACGGGTTGGAAATTCATCAATACCGAGCAAGCCATTTTCTGACTGCAACCAAACATTGATCCCTTCGGGTAGATAATTGGCCACTAAAGTCGGTAAGCCAATACCTAAGTTGACATAAAAACCATCTTCGAGTTCAAGGGCAGCACGCTGTGCCATTTCATTACGTGTCCAAGCCATGATTAAGCTTCCTCTGCTTTAATGGTCAGTTGTTCGATCTGCTTTTTGGGGGTGGCATTCAGCACCACACGGTTGATGTAGATCCCCGGTAAATGGATGTCATCGGGATCAATTTCACCAATTTCAACCACTTGTTCGACTTCAGCAATCGTAAATTTGCCTGCCATAGCACAGTCAGGGTTAAAGTTACGTGCGGTTTTACGGAACACCAAATTGCCCGCTTTATCGGCTTTGTAGGCTTTGATTAAAGCAATGTCCGCAGTGAGAGACATTTCTAAAATATGTGGACGACCATCAAAGTCACGAACTTCTTTGCCTTCGGCAATGAGAGTGCCTACACCTGTCTGGGTGAAAAATGCAGGAATACCTGCACCGCCTGAACGTAGTTTTTCTGCGAGTGTGCCTTGTGGTGTGAGCTCGACTTCAAGTTCACCATTCAGATACTGGCGCTCAAACTCTTTGTTTTCACCGACATAAGATGCAATCATTTTTTTAATTTGTTTGGTTTCTAATAATTTACCTAAACCAAAGCCGTCCACACCTGCATTATTTGAAATACAGGTTAAACCTGTGACACCTGTTTCTTTTAAGGCATCAATTAATGCTTCTGGAATACCACAGAGGCCAAAACCACCAACAGCAATAGTTTGATTATTGGCAACCACATCAGCCAATGCTTCAGCTGCATTTGCGACAACTTTATTCATCCTTTATTTCCTGATCTTCCTTGCTTGTTATTTTTTTAGCATTGCACTGCTTTTTTTAGAAATTGAATCTTTCTAATGTGTAATAAAAAAAACTCATTAATCATTAATATTAAAGAAGGAAAAAGAGAGAACTAGGTGCGAAGAATACAAAATGCCTTAAATATTTAAGTCATTATAAGCATTTGATTCATAAGGAATAGGAACAGATATTCATCTTTAAGGATAAAAGTGAGGCTTTAAAAATGATGCCAAAGTGTGGTTTCAATAAATTGGGCTGAAATGTTGGACAGTTCATAATCTTTTTTATAAATAATGCCCACCGCCAGTTGAGTTTGGTTGCCGCCAATTTCAACCAACACATTTTTTGCAAGATCAATGAATTTCTGAAAATGCCGTGGAATCGCACTGACGCCCATGCCATAGGCAACAAAGTGAGATAGGGAACTGATTTGGTGGCATTCGACTTTCAAATCCAACACGACTTGATGCGCCGCACACTGTTCCTCAATTACATGTCGAATAATCGAGGGGTTTTGTAAGGTCACAAAAGGGTAAGAGCAAAGTTCCAGCCATGTCACGCTTTTTTGTTTGGCTAAGGCATGGTGTTTGGGTAACAGAGCCAAAAAGTCTTCATTGAATAAGGGCTGGAAAATCAGTTGATCATTCGGTTTAGGTTCAAAACAAATGCCAATCTCAAAAATGCCTTCTTGAACTTTTTCAATAATTTTTTCATTGGTAATGTCATGGATGGAAAAACTGATGTTGGGGTGTAATTGTGAAAAATCATGCATGACTGCGGGGAGTACCGCATGGGTGGCAAAGGGCATTGAGGCAATATTTAAAGTGCCACGGTTGAGTTTAAAGCGCTGTTTGACATCTTTTTCCATATCTTCCCAGTTAGCCAGAAGCTTTTTGGCATAGGGAATCAGGGACTGACCTTCGGTGGTGATTGCTACCCGACGTGTATTGCGTTTAAACAGTTTTCCACCGAGTTCTTCTTCTAGCGTTTTAATACTTAAGCTGAGAGCGGATTGGCTCAGACACAGTTCATTGGCTGCATTGGCATAATTAAGCGTACGTGCAAGGACTAAAAAGGCTTTTAATTGTTTGAGTGTCATGAGCTTCCCTGAGCAATGATGCAACACGATGTCGAATGAAAGTGAACGTGCTTTTCTCCAATGGTTTACATGAAAAATACAACAGGAGGTCAAAATAGATCAAGTGATGAAAGTAAATGTGGTTTTGATTCGATGGGTCAAAGCAGTATAAGCCGAACAGCTTGATAGTCTGTAAAAATATGTTTTAACTAAATGAAAAATATAAAAATTGATTATTTTGTGTGATTTCGAAATTTTACCTTTAACTTGATACAATTAGTTTGATCAGTCTTACTAGGGCATGGATATTAATCAATTTTTCTTCTTACTCAATGATTATTTTCAAACAATGTGCGGGTTTATATGCATTATAGTCTGACCCATAAGCTGAAATATTAATGCTCTGATGAATAAATATAGTACATAGATCAGAGTGCACATAGACATCTCGTCATGATGGAAAATAGACAGTCTATGGATGCGTATAGGGTACTTTCAGTACAGGTTGATTGTACTGTGACTCAACTACATTTGACATCATTCGCTATTAATATCACAGCACATCAAGACATATTTTCTTTAAGGATGGAGTAAAAAATATGTGGGATTTGGGTGTAATTTTATTGTCTCTTGGGCTACTGATGTATACAGCCTACAGAGGTTTTTCTGTAATTCTTATGGCACCGATTTGTGCCTTGTTGGCGGTTTTACTGATTAACCCTGCTAACGTTTTGCCTTTTTATTCAGGCGTGTTTATGCCCAAAATGGTTGGGTTCATTAAAGATTATTTCTTGGTGTTTTTACTCGGTGCCATCTTTGGTAAAGTGGTTGAAATGTCAGGAATTGCCGAATCCATTGCCAAAACCATTGTCAATCTGATTGGCTCTAAAAATGCGATGTTAACCGTTGTGCTTTTGGGGGCGATTTTAACTTATAGCGGTGTCAGTCTCTTTGTGGTGGTATTTGCCGTTTATCCATTTGCAAATCAACTCTTTAGACAAGCCAATATTCCAAAGCGTTTGATTCCAGGAACCATTGCCCTCGGCGCATTCACCTTTACCATGGATGCCTTGCCGGGAACCCCACAAATTCAAAACGTTATTCCAACTACATTCTTTGGTACGGACATTTATGCGGCACCGTTTCTTGGTTTGATTGGTGGGGTATTTGTTCTTGCTACAGGTTTGAGCTATTTAGAATGGCGTCGTCGTGTAGCCGCTCGAAATGGGGATGGCTATGCCACAGGTATTGAGCTGACAGAAGCCGAGCAACAACAACTGAAGCAAAACTTAGATACCACATCAAATGGTTCTACCGCACGTCAATGGTTGGCTTTTGTACCGCTTATTTTAGTTGCCGTGACCAATAAATATTTATCAACCGCGATTAAAGAATGGTATCCAAACGGTTTCGACTTTAATGCGATTGGACTTGCAGCCTACACGGTCGATGTTGCGAAAACCTCTGCCATTTGGGCCGTGGGTTTGGCTTTGATTGTGGGCATTATCACAGCCATTTCATTTGACTTCCGCCGTGTCTATACGGGCTTCAAAGATGGCGTTAATGCCAGTATTGGCGGGTCTTTACTTGCAGTGATGAATACTGCATCTGAATATGGTTTTGGTGCGATTATTGCGGCCTTACCGGGCTTTGCGATCATTAGTCATGCATTGGGTAATACTTTTACCAATCCGCTGGTCAATGGTGCAGTCACCACGACAGTTTTAGCAGGCGTGACAGGTTCAGCTTCTGGTGGGATGAGTATCGCCCTAAGTGCGATGGCCGATCAGTACAATGCTGCGATTCTAGCCATGGGAATTCCACCCGAAGTCATGCACCGTATTGTTGCGATGGCATCAGGCGGTATGGATACCTTACCGCATAACGGCGCCGTGATTACCTTGTTGGCAGTCACAGGTTTAACCCATAAACAATCGTATAAAGATATTTTTGCTATCACCATTATTAAAACTATCGCGGTATTTGTTGCCATTGCTGCCTTTACTTGGTTTGGTATTGTTTAAGACTTTGGAATGAAAAAAGAAGACAACGGAGTACATGATGAGTCAACTGTTAAAAGATAAAGTTGCATTTATTACTGGTTCAGCCAGCGGTATTGGACATGAAATTGCAAAGAAATTTGCCAGTGAAGGTGCCAAAGTTGTCATTTCTGATATGAATGCAGACAAGTGTGCTGAAACGGTTACAGCTCTTCAAAATGAAGGTTTTGAGGCTTTGTCTGCGCCTTGCGATGTGACTGATGAAGAAGCCTATAAAGCTGCGATTGAACTGACTCAGCAAACCTATGGTCGTTTGGATATTCTCATCAATAATGCAGGTTTTCAGCATGTTGCAGTGATTGAGGACTTTCCAACCGCAGTCTATCAAAAGTTGATTAATGTCATGTTGGTGGGGTCGTTCATTGGTATCAAGTACGCATTTCCCATCATGAAAGCGCAGCAGTTTGGTCGTGTGATTAACATGGCTTCGATTAACGGTCTGATTGGCTTTGCTGGCAAGGCTGGCTATAACAGTGCTAAGCATGGTGTGATTGGTTTGACCAAAGTTGCGGCTTTAGAGTGTGCGCGTGATGGTATTACGGTGAATGCGCTGTGTCCGGGCTATGTCGATACACCGTTGGTACGTGGTCAAATTCATGACTTGGCTAAAACCCGAAATGTCAGCGAACAAAGTGCATTAGAAGATGTAATTTTGGCGATGGTGCCACAAAAACGCTTACTCAGTGTAGAGGAAATTGCGGATTATGCGATCTTCCTTGCTAGTGATAAGGCGGGTGGTGTAACGGGTCAAGCCGTGGTGATGGATGGTGGCTATACCGCGCAATAACTTGCCTCAGCATAGGTTTAAAAATTAAAAAGCCTCGGATGTTCGTATCCGAGGTTTTTTTATAGTGCTCGATTTTGTAAAAGTACCCAACTAAAAATCATTGTGAAACGTGATAAAAATATCTAAGTACCAAGAAAATTTAAAGTTTGTGTGCTGTTGTAATCTTAATTAAATATCTGCGGTGTATGGTTCAGCCATCTTTAGATGGGTTGATGCCATGCTCGGTTCTCTTGAAAAATTCCAATTAAAAACAATCAGCGTGGCATGTATAAGTTTCAGCGCTTTATTGCTTACCGCTTGTCAAAGTACGACGATAACGCGAAATCAACAGGCCAATACAGCGCAACAGCTCCAACAAGAAAAAGTCCAACAACCGAAACGTGTGGTCTTTTTCTTGGGTGATGGTATGGGCATTACCACGCTTACCGCTTCACGTATTTATGCTGTTGGTGAAGATGGTCAGTTGGCGATTGATCGGCTGCCTGAGTCTGCTTTTGTTCGTACCTTTTCTGAAGATGCACAAGTCACGGACAGCGCACCTTCGATGGGCGCGTACATGACCGGTGTAAAGATGAAAAACGAGGTGATCTCGATGCAGACAGGGACAATTGCGGTTGAACCTGACTCAGTAGGGAATAACCAGTGTGCGACTAACCCTCAAAACAAAAATAAGCAAAACACACAGACTTTACTCGAATTAGCCAAAGCAAAGGGTTGGGGAACTGGGGTTGTGACCACGACGCGGATCACGCATGCCACGCCTGCATCGACTTATGCGCATATATGCCACCGTGATGCTGAAAATGACATTGCATCACAGTTGGTCCCGAGTTCAAAAGGCGATGATTATCAACGCTATAACCTCAAACTCAAAGATGGAGTCGATGTGGTTTTGGGTGGGGGGAAGCGTCAATTTTTGCCTAAAGATGCAGGTGGAGAACGTACTGATGGGCGCAATCTAATTACCGAGATGCAAAAGGCAGGCTACCGCGTGGTTTTTGATGAAAACCAACTCTCCCAAGTGCAACTGGCGAAAAATGAAAAATTATTGGGTTTATTTAATCACAGTCATTTAAATTACGACTTGGATCGCACCAAGAAAAACTTGGCAGAGCCGAGTCTCAAGCAAATGACGCTGTCTGCTTTAGACATCCTGACGCAAAATAAAAAAGGTTTTTTCCTGATGGTGGAGGGCGGACGTATAGATCATGCGCTACATGACACCAATGCCAAACGTGCTTTACAAGACACGATTGCCTTAAATGATGCTCTAGAAGCAACCATTCAAAAGCTTAAACAAAGTGATCCTGAACTTAAAAATACACTGATTGTAATCACGGCCGACCATGATCACACCTTGGTTTTAAATGGTTATGCCAAGCGCACAGGAAAATACGTCGAAGGTAAGGAAACCAGCGTGCTTGGATTGGTAAAAAATTATGACCAAGCGGGCTTTGCTCAAGATATTCATGGTCAACCTTATCCGATTATCGGTTTTGGTACGGGCAAAAAACGCCCCACTCAAAACCGTATGGATGACTTGGTCCTGAACTTAAAAGACACTGATATCTGTCATCCAGTACAAGGGCCAAAGGCACCGCAAGGTGAAAAATATAGTTTCACCTATCCTTTGGCTGAAACGGGTTGGTGTACGGGCACTGCTGCGGATGATTTCCAACAAGAAGCTGTGATTCAAACGGGCTATAAAGATAAAGAAACACATGGCGGTGCAGATGTGTTTTTAGGTGCGATTGGTCAGGGAGCCGATCAGTTCTCAGGTAGCCTTGAAAATATTGAGGTCAATCACCTCATTCGTAAGATCACAGGCTTATAGCAGAGGGATATCACATGAAACATACTTTAAAAACCATCCCATACATGATGCTTCTGCTTACAGCGTCGATTTCTTCAAGTGCTTTGTATGCTGCTGACACCACACTTACACCGACGAAAAGCGTTATATTCTTTTTAGGCGATGGCATGGGACCAACCATAGTGACGGCAAGTCGTATTTATGCTGTGGGGGAAAATGGCAAACTGGCCATGGACAGCATGAAGCACGCAGCACGGATTAAAACCTATTCTGAGGATGGTCAAACCACAGATAGCGCTCCCTCTATGGGCGCCTATATGACTGGGCAGAAAAACAAAAATGAAGTGATTGCCATGACAACAGGAACAGTTGCGGTCGAACCTGAAGATGGAAAATTGCCGAATGGCAAAAGCTTAGCGAAAGCCATTAACCGTTGTCCAGAACAGGGCAGTAGTATGGTCGCAGGGATGCCTGCGTTAAGTATTTTAGAACTGGCAAAAAAGCAGGGAAAAGCGGTTGGCGTAGTGACGACGACCGAACTCACCCATGCCACACCTGCGGCAACCTATGCACATATTTGTCATCGTGATGCACAATACGATATCGCGCTTCAAGCTGTTCCAAAAGGTAAAGCTTATAATCCAAACTTATTGGATGGCATTAATGTCCTTATGGGAGGCGGCTTAAATCACTGGACGCCTTATGATGCAGTTTCTAACCCCAAAGGGCGCTTGGATGGTCGTGATTTATTGGCAGAGTTTAAACAGCAGGGTTATCAAACCGTTTTAAGCCAAAGTGATTTGGCACAGACAGTCAATACTCAGAAAATTTTCGGCGTATTCTCTACACAGTCGCATTTAAATTATGATTTGGATCGACTCAAGAATAATATAGAGACTGAACCGAGTCTGGCGGTGATGACCAGTAAAGCGATTGATGCACTGCAAGCACAGAGTCATGGACAAGGCTATTTCTTGATGGTTGAGGGTGGGCGTATTGACCATGCGCTACATGCCAATAATGCCAAACGGGCATTGCAGGAAACCAAGGCATTTAATGATGCAATTCAAACTGCACTGGATAACGTGGACTTGAGCAATACCTTGATAGTAGTGACGGCAGATCATGACCATGTGATGACGTTTAATGGTTATGCCGCACGAACGGGTCAAACGACGGAAACTAATCCAGGTATTTTAGGGCTGAGCTATGACTATAATATTGCAAAAGAGCAAAATGCTTACAGCAAAGTGCTGGCTGATGGCCAAGTACATAATCCATACCGCGATGTAAATGGGGCAACAGGAACGACGCTCGTTTTTGGAAATGGTACGGGCAAGCGTTTAGATATTCGTGACAGTATTAGCAACGAGCAAGCCTTTGCCGACGACTATAAACAAGAAGTCGGGGTACAACTGACGAAAAGCGAAACCCATGGCGGCGGAGATGTGATGCTGTTTGCTGAAGGAAAGAATTCAAATCTCTTCAAAGGCACACAAGAAAATACATGGGTGTTTGAGCAATTGAAAAAGGCGTTTGGATTCTAATGGATACAAGATTAATACGGCCGTTCAAATTCAAAATGAAGTTCTTAGCATTGTCTTTCAGTTTGCTCAGTCCATGGGTATGGTCGGCCGATGAATATCGTATTGATTATCAGATTGAACGGCTGGATGCCAATGGGGTCACGACCATTCAAAAATACAGTGAGAAAATAATTCGAGATGCGCAAAATATTTGGATTGAACGTTTAAACACACAAACGCATGCTGACGAAGCCCAGACACATAGCAACGCTCATGTGTCTGCCAAAACAGACACCCATGAGCATGCGAGTTTTGACAGTGCAATTCAGTGGATGCAGCGCAAAGATGTAGTCGGGCAAGCAAACGTAGAAAGTCCGTTTCAGCGTTTTTATATTTTGCCAGATGAAAAAATGCGGGTGCAATTGCAGGATGTCGATCAAGAAATGCTAGGAATGAAAAACTGTTGGCGCTGTGAATATAGTTTGATTCATCCTGACATTTTAAAGCGAGCACAATTGATTCAACGTGATCCGAAGTTAGCGCATTATCAAATACGCAGTGCTGGGCAAACGTTGAATATTATATGGAGTGAACAGGATCAACTGGTTCAAAAATATGAATTGCTCAAACCGACCTCAGGCTATGCCAAAACCTTTACCGTGCGCAAAATTGGCCAACATGTTGCTACACCTTGGACGCAAACAGAAAAATACAGCGAACGTGACTATGCGGACTTTAGTGATTAGCTGATGAGTTTTTGACTTTTAATTTCGGCGTTACAACAGCAATATCCGTGATTTTTTGGGGAAAATAAGTGGTTAGGACTGTGCAGCTTGTACCGTTAAACCACTCCAACGCTTAAACGCACGTCGAAAATTAGTGGCATCGTTAATTTGTAAATACTGAGAAATCTGTTCAGTTTTAAAACCATGCACACGATATAAAATGATGGCGGTATGCAAACGACTTTGATCGAGTTGCGCCTGAAAATGGGTCTGATGCTTTTTCAGTTTACGTTTTAAGGTGGCAGAACTCATTTGAAAATAATCAGCAGTTTGTTCAAGTTGAATATTATTTTGAATATTTTGCATGAAGTATTGATGCAAACTGAGCAAAAAACTCTGTTGAATATTTTGAGCTGTCATTTCTTTCAGCGCATGTTGATAACTGATTGCAGCTAAGGTCGAAGAGGCATTGGGAAGTTTTTCATGGACCAAGTCACGAGGCAGGCTCATCATGTTGATCGGGCGATTAAATTCTAAAGCACTGCCTAAATGCGTCCAATATTGTTCAATATAATCCGGTTCAGAAAAATTAAATTCGAATTTCCACGCTAACTTGGTTTGATACAGTTGACGGCTAAATGCTTGTATTGCACTCATTGCACTTTCGATTAAAAAGCGATTTTCAAGCTTGTTTTCATCTAACCAATAAATATGAATATGGCTTTGACTATACATGAGTCGAGGGCATAACCACGGTGAAACAGATGCGGAAAATGTTAAATAACGGCTAAGCGCCTCATCAAAGGTCGATGCATACAGCATGGATTTAATGGCGTCATTAAAGGGGGTGGTTAGGCTGCGTTGACCGAATAAAAAACTGATGTCCTGATTGCGAAAACACTGCTCTGCATTTGTTAAAACCTGTTGTAACTGTTGCTGGCTAATCAGCTTTTGCCCTGAAAAGATATCTTCCAAGAAAATACCGCTACCACTGAGTAGGACGTGATGTTCGACTTCATGGCTGACTGCTAAATCAATTAAAATAGACAATTGATGATGCGCAGGAATGTAGCTGTAGTCGCATTCAAAGCTCATACGGTGACTCGCTTTGGTGAGTAGTATTGCTTCACTTGGAGCAATTGCTGATTTAAGGCACTTAAAAGTTGCTGAGCAGTTTGGTATTGCCCGACTGAACAGCAGGTCGTGAGTGCTTTTAAAGGAATGTGTGCGGACAGATCACGTTGATAATAAGCACTGACCATAAGCATGCGCTCAAGTTGAGCTGCTATTTTTTCAGCCTGTTGTAGCTTCGTCTCTGGTAACAGCATAATAAAACGATCTCCTGCGAAGCGGCAGAGCAGGTCTTGTGGTCGTAAGTTTAAGCTAATCAATTGTGAAACATGCTGTAAAATAGATGTGCCTTCATCAAAACCATGTGTTTGATTAATCTGATTAAAATTATGCATATCTAACAATATGACGGACATGTCGCTGGGTTCATGCAAGTTTTGCTCAATTGCAGCTTTGAGCTGTGTTTTAAAGTAATGAGCATCGGCCAAAGGGGTGAGTGCATCGAATAAACGATGATCCCGATAAATACGTTCTCGTTTTTGCATGTGTTTAGAAATCGCCAGTTCTTCTTGATGCCAAAAATAAATCCCGATGGTAAATAGGCACAGTCCAATTGGAAAAGGAATGGACTCAAGCCATGCATCCCACATGATTTCTTTAGGTAGGCGAATAAACTCATCTAAGCTGTCCATCCACATATGGAAAAAAATAAAACACAGTCCATAAAAGATATAGTTAGTTACACGGCCCAAAGGACGGCTTTTAATAATAAAGAAAATCCAAATACCAATAAAAACAGTTGCTCCCCCTTCACCTAAAATATCGACCCAGTTCCATTCAGCAAACGACTTGCTCTGTCCAAGTAAGATAAACAACCACAGGGATAAGCTACAGGCAGTCGCTACACATAACAAAGGCCAGCGGTAGTAAGCAAAGTATTTAGGCATAGCATTTTTTGAAATGATTTATTTTCGCCCAAGCTAAACAGATTTAGATGACAGTTTGATGGCAAAGGCTAGAGTCAAAATAGATCAGTGTATTTTTGCTTTTTGAGAATAAAAATGCTGAAAAACCCTATCTTTGTAGTGAATATGTATCATTCTGTATGCTCAGAATTTTCTCTATACAGATCAAATTAGCTCACTTTTTGCTGAAAATGACCAAAAACAAATAAAAAGGGCAGATCGTAAAAGGCACTGTCACATCATGTTCACATTCAATTTCTATTGTGCGTTCAAACCATGCCACTTTGGCTTGAGGGGAAGAACATAATGCAAAATAATCAGAGCCGTTTCATGAAACATAAGCGTGCGGGTTTTCAGCTCAGTACACTGGTCCTGTCAATGCTGAGCATGACGCATCTACATGCCGAAGATAACACGGTGGAATATGTACAGGTCATTGGTCAAGCTGCAAGTATGGATAAAGCACTCAAAGAACAAAAACGTGCCGACCAAATCAGCAGTGTGGTACATGCCGATGGCATCGGACAATTACCCGATGACAATGCCGCAGAAGCTTTGCAACGGATACCGGGTGTATCTACTGAGCGTGACCAAGGCGAAGGACGTTTTGTTTCAGTTCGTGGTTTAGGTGCTGACTTAAATGCAGTGACCATAAATGGTACGTTGGTTCCCGCGCCTGAAAGCGATCGCCGTGGCGTGGCATTGGATGTCTTACCATCAGAGCTGGTGCAGTCTTTGGCTGTGGTGAAAACGCTGACACCAGATATGGATGCCAACTCATTAGGCGGTACGGTGCAAGTTGAAAGTTTATCAGCCTTTGACCATGACGGTTTGTTTTATACGGGAACGGTTGAAGGTGGTTATGATGAAAAACGGGAAAAATATAGCCCTAAAGCATCGGGTGCCATCAGTAACCGTTTCAGTGTTGGTGAGGGGCAAGACAACCTTGGGGTAGCGTTGGCACTGAGTTATCAAAACCGAAAATTTGGCTCGGACAATGTTGAAACGGGTGGGGCTTGGAATGGCGACGCACTTGAAGAAACCGCAATGCGCCAATATGACATCGAGCGTGAGCGCATTGGTGCGGGGTTGAATTTTGATTACCGCCCCAATGACACAGGCGAATACTATTTAAGAACGTTATATAGCCGATTTAAAGATACCGAATCGCGTCAAGAAGTTTCAGTTGAATTTGCCGATCCGCAAACTGCGGGGCAAAGTGGAGATGCCGAAGTCACTCGTTCATTAAAAAGCCGTGTTGAAACGCAAGAAATTCAGTCCTTTGTTTTAGGGGGCAAGCAAGGTTTCGGTACTTGGACGGTGGAAGGTCAACTCGGTTATAGCGAAGCATCGGAGGAAAATCCGGGTGGTATTTCGGGGGCGAAATATAAAGCTGAGTTTAGCAATGTTGGTTTTAGCAGTACCCAAAAGCCAGTTATAACAGCAGATCAAGATTTTTATGATGCTGCCAACTATGAGCTAGATTCGGTGTCGTGGGAAAAGTCTAAAACCACCGATAAAGAATACAACGGTAAATTAGACTTTTTAAAAGACTATATGTTGGGGAATTATGCTGCTGCATTGAAGTTCGGGGGCAAAATCAGTCAACGTGAGAAAACCAATAATACCGATGAATGGAAATATAAAGACCTCAGCACGTCAAGTTCAGATTTCAATTCAAACAGTCACTATGAACTGGGACAGTTTGGTCCAAGCATCAATGAAAATGCCATTCAGGACAAAATAAATGGGCTAAATGCTGCTGACTATGTGGTTGCGGATGGCTCCATCATTAATGACTTTAAGTCAAATGAAGACATACAAGCGGCTTATGTCATGAATACGATTGATTTGGATCAATTGCGTGTGATTGCTGGTTTACGTTATGAAAATACCAACTTTGAAGCACGTGGTTTTGAGTTTAATGATGATGTGATCACTGCGACCAAATATGAAAATGACTATGATCATTGGTTGCCAAGCTTACATTTGCGTTATCAATTGGCGGACAATACCTACCTGCGTGCGGCATGGACCAATAGTGTCGTGCGTCCGAACTTTGCCCAAAGTGCGCCAGGTGTTTACATAGATGGTGATGAAGCTGAGTTTGGTAACCCAATGTTAAAGCCTTTAGAGTCTTCTAACTTTGATTTGGGTGTAGAAAAGTATTTTGGCAAAGCCAGTATGGTGAGTTTTTATAGTTTTTATAAAGATATCGACAATTTTATCTATAACACCAATATTGCAGGGACAGGTCAGTGGGCTGACTTTGATGAAGCTGTGACTTATAAAAATGGTCAAAGTGCCAAACTCTATGGAATGGAGTTTGCCTATTCACAAAAATTTGACCACTTAGGAGCACCATGGAACGGGTTCTTGTTGGGTTTAAATACCACCTTTAGTAAGTCAGAGGCGGATATTGATTCGATGAAAGATGGTGAACTTCTGAGTCGTCGTATTCATTTGCCAAATCAGTCGGATGTGGTGGCGAATGCGATGCTTGGCTGGGAAAATGAACGTTTTGGTGTACGACTTTCAGCAAATTATAAATCGAGTTATCTGTATGAACTTGGTGACATTGATACGCCTGAAAAAGATATTTATACCGATGACCAAATCTTCCTTGATTTTAGTAGTCATGTGAACTTATCTAAAAACTTACAGCTCAAGTTTGATGTACAAAACATCACCGATGAGCATTATTACAACTATGCAGGTTCGAAGGCTTATAACGCGCAATATGAAGAGTATGGCCCAGCTTACAAACTGGCACTGACCTATACCCATTTTTAAGTCGAATTAAATTTAGTACTCAGGTTTGCTCAACAGAAGCAGACCTGAGGTTCCTTGCCCAATTTTGAGTATCTCTATGAAATTTTCATCTTTTAAATGGTCTGCTTTAAGCAGTTGCTTGCTGTTATTGAGCGCATGCAGTCAGCACAGCGTGCCCCAAGCTCCGCAAAATAGCCAGTCGTTAAGCTCGGTTGAAATACCAATAGATCAGCCTATGGCAGCGAAGTTGCAATTACGTGAAGTCGACATGAATGGGGCGAAAACTGAGGATGTGCAATGGTTAACCTTGAGTGCATGGCCTGAAGTTGCCGCACTGTTGAGCAGTAAAAATAAAGGGCTACAAATTTTAGATGATCAACAAAATGTACTACATCAAATTCAAGGTCAGTTTGGGCGTTTTGATTATCGGATTGGTTCGGAGCGTTTATTGATTGCTGCGTCGAATTTGCAACAACAGCAAATTCAACTGATGAGCATGAACTTAAAAAATAAAGCATGGGACAAGCCTAGTTTTATTCCAAAGCGTTCATTTAAGTCTGAAGATGTTTGCCTATATACCGATGCTCAAGGGCTGAGTTTTGCTTTTTTAGTAGGTGAAGAGGGGCTTGGTGAACAATGGTTGGTGGCTCAGCATGAGAAGGCTTTGGTTCAACCACAGTTGGTACGCCGTCTCAGTTTTCCACCTGCTAGTAGTGTATGCAAAGTGAATGATGCCACAGCAGAGTTGTTTATTAATGAAGCGAATGTTGGCATTTGGGCATATCCAGCTCATTCTGAAGCAGACATGGTGCGTCAGGCGGTGGATCTCGTGCAACCCTTTGGTTCGATTCAAGGTTCACCTTCTGCAATTGCGATTGTAGATGATCATGTCGCGGTACTCGATGCAGAAAAACCTTTGCTTTATCGTTATCAAAAGCAAGATAAGCAATGGAAAGCACAGCCGCCTTTACAACTAGACACGGCGAAAGAAGCAGAGACTTTGAGTGTTCAAGGTAATTTAACTGATAAATCCTTGCTGATTTTAGATGATAAAACCGTGAAAGTGACAGATGTGGAATGGGAAACGCAGACCCAGACCAAAGCCCAAAATATCATCACTATTCCAGCAGAAGTGCAGACGGAGGGCGTGCCAAGTACAGGTGATGCGGCTGATGATCCTGCAATTTGGCATAACGCTGCACAGCCGAGTCAGTCCCGTATTTTAGCGACAGATAAACAAGGTGGTCTACAGGTTAACGACTTACAGGGCAAAACTGTGCAGTACTTGCCAGTAGGGCGATTGAATAATGTCGATGTACGCCACGGTTTTAAATGGGGCAATCAGACAGTCGATTTGGCGGTGGCATCGAACCGAGATCATAACAGCCTGCATCTCTTTGCGATTCAACCCAAAACGGGCAAGGTTTCTGAGCTTGGCGAGTTAGCAACCACATTGGATGATATTTATGGCATTTGCATGTACCGCGATGCTCAAGGGGAAATTTATGCCATTCCCAACGATAAAAACGGGACTTTTGTTCAATACCACATCACGGCTGCACAGCAAAAATTAAGGGCTGAAGAAGTACAACGTTTTTCAGTGAAAACTCAACCTGAAGGCTGTGTCGTAGACGATGCCACAGGGCGTATTTTCTTGGGTGAAGAAGATGTCGCGGTGTGGGTAAAAGATCTCAACCCAAAAACTCAGCTTCCTATGCAGCAGGTGATAGGTGTAGGAGAGGTGATGCATGATGACATTGAGGGGATGGGACTTTATCACGGCAAAAACCAAAGTTATTTGGTGGTTTCAAGCCAAGGCAATGACAGCTTTGTGGTGCTTGATGCTGCTGCACCTTACACGGTTCGTGGCGCATTTCGTATCGGCATCAATACCGACAAAGGCATTGACGCTGTGTCTGAAACAGATGGACTAGATGTGAGTTCCCTAAATTTTGGTGGCAAATGGAAGCGAGGCATGTTGGTGGTGCAAGACGGACGTAAACGTATGCCTGAAACCAATCAGAACTTTAAATATGTGCCTTGGGAAAAAATCGCCCAAGCGCTGCATTTGGACTAAATAACTCTTTAGTACTTTAGTACCTGAGTGAGTACATGGGCTGCTAAAGAATC
The DNA here is from genome assembly GCF_003231195.1 of Acinetobacter sp. WCHAc060042. Lineage (NCBI taxonomy): Bacteria > Pseudomonadati > Pseudomonadota > Gammaproteobacteria > Moraxellales > Moraxellaceae > Acinetobacter > Acinetobacter sp. WCHAc060042. The sequence continues at coordinate 59,483 of NZ_QKVN01000019.1, read as the reverse complement.
ACAGCCCATTTTAAAAATATATATGTACTGCACCATGCAGTAAAAAAATTGGAGTGCGTTATGCAAGCAACGATGGATCAAATGTCAGTTTGGATGTTGATTAGCCATGCCAGTGTGTTGGTAAAAGTAGTGATGTTGATTTTGGTTTTATCCTCAGTCGTAAGTTGGTATTTAATCGTGCGTCACGGCATGTTACTTCGTGGACAAGAGCAGCTTTGGAACCGTTTTTTAAAGAATTTTAGACAGCAAAAAGATCTCAATCTTTTACAGCAAGATTACCAACAGCCTGAACAACAAAAAGGCGTTGTCAGCATTTTTCAACATGGGGTGGATGAATACCATCAATTGATCAAAGATGAGCAACTCACCACAAGTGATGTGATTGATGGGGTAGAACGTCGTTTACTCAGTAGTATCAGTGAAGAAGAAGAAAAGCTTCAGCAGAATCTAACCTTTCTCGCAACAGTCGGTTCAGTCAGCCCGTATATAGGCTTATTTGGAACGGTCTGGGGCATTATGAATGCGTTTATTGGACTGTCTGCCGTTGAACAGGCAACCCTCAATACAGTTGCACCAGGGATTGCAGAAGCGCTGATTGCGACAGCTATTGGTTTATTTGCCGCTATTCCTGCGGTCGTGGCGTATAACCGCTTTTCGGCACGTGCTGACAAGCTTTCCAGTCGTTATTACGGTTTTGCCAATGAGTTGCAAACGCGTATTTATCGTTTGTTGGGGCACACTGAGCGCACTTCGCGTTAAGGAGCAAGAACCATGATTAAGCGTCCTCAAAAATTAAAACCCAATGCTGAAATGAATGTGGTTCCTTATATTGATGTCATGTTGGTGTTGTTGGTAATTTTTATGGTGACTGCACCAATGTTGACGCAAGGCATTCAAATTGATTTGCCTAAAGTGGATGCCAATGTCATGCCCGCGTCACAACAGCAGCGTATTATAACCTTATCTATTCAAGCCAATGGCCAGTATTACTGGAATATTGGATCAGAAGTGAATACCGAGAAAGTTACGGATCAGGCGATTGATTTAGCCACTATGCAACAAAAGCTCGTTCCGATTATTCAAAAAGATAAAAGCTTACAGTTTTATGTACGTGCCGATCAGGATGCTGATTATCAACTGGTTGCACAGGCCATAGCGTCCTTGCAAAAAAGTGGGGTAACGAACTTGGGGCTAGTGACAGAGGAACCACAATCATGATGGCAACCGTTTCCAAAATTAGGTTTCGTGATCAAGGCCTAGCTCTGTCGGTCACGGCTGGATTGCATATTGCGCTAATTGCATGGTTATGTACGGTTGAGATGCATGAAACATTGGCGGAACCCAAGCCGAAAACCATTCAATTACAATTTGTGCAAATACCCCCTCCAATCAAACAACAACCTGAACCTAAAAAGCCTGAGCCGATAGTCGAAGAAAAACCCTTACATGAGCCTGTCAAAAAACAGCTTGAGAAACCTACTGAAGTCCAACCGAAAACCACCAAGAAGTTTGTAGAGTCACAGAGCAACAAAATTGTACCTACAGCGGCTAAACCGACACAGCAAGTCGTGACGGAAAAGCAAACGGCAGTAGCGGAATCTCAGAAAACAGTAGATACGCAGTCTCAAGCGGATATACCAACTCAGACGAAGACCCAGAAATCAGTAGAACCTAAAGCACAAACTCATCCTGAATCATTTGATGTTAAAAATTATCAACCTGTTACAAAAATAGCACCAGCTTATCCTGAACAAGCTTTGGATCGTAAGCTGGAGGGGGATTGTACGGTGGTGTATAGCGTGAACGAAAAAGGACGGGTAGAAAATCCAAAGGCACAAGGCGACTGCCATCCGATGTTTGTACGACCTTCGATTCAGGCTGCACTCACTTTTAAATATCAGCCTCGTCTCGTCGATGGCAAACCGACCAGTGTGTCGAATGTTAAAAATACCTTCCAATATCGCATCTCAGGTTAAACCGAGTGTTTTGGGACTTATATTTTGTGAGAAATATAGTCATACATTTCTTTTCAGAATGGGCTGGGAGCATTGTACAGCATATATCTGATACGCCATGATGCTAAGAAGCTTGAGACAAAGCTTCTTTTTTTGATGGACTACTTGACCAATCAAAATGCCTTGTTTTCCATACATGACTATTTATACATCGTGAAATGAAGACGAAAACTACAAATGCCCAAACTAGAGTGTTTGCATTCTACATTTCATGCTGTTTCTAGATATAGAACATGAGACTTAAGACCTCATTTTCTATCACAATCTTGTTATTTTATTTTACTAGGATTGAAAGAAACCGTTATTTTTTTATGCTTATTTCCTTTGGGGCAAAATTAAATTAATTTTTTTTGCATGTTTTTTATCCGCCACTCGTCTCTATACATACAAACAAGGGATTTATATACGCTTGCTTGGTTAATGATTATCATTTACTTATTTTGGGTCGGGGCATGGGGCATTCATCAAAACAATTTAAACAGCAGGTGACATATTTAAGTCTCTGTATATCACTAGCCATTTCATCGACATTGGCTATGCAGTCTGTTTCAGCGGCACCACACGTTGCTGAAATGAATTACCACATTCCACAGGGTAATTTGACCAGTGCGTTGAATTTGGTTGCGCAGAAAGCCAATGTGACTTTGTTACTCGACCCGAAAAAAACCAATCTGTTCCAAGCACCTGCTTTAAATGGAAAATACACAGCCGACGAAGCTTTCCAGCATTTATTAAAAGATACGCCTTTTAGTTTGCAAAAAAATGCGACAGGTTATTTGTTAAAAGAAGCTCCGACTACATCAAAGTCAGATACAGCACAAAATAAGGTCATTGCACAAGCATTGCCTGAGTCGCAAAGTACACAGGCTCTCAACGTGGAAAACCCAAATTCTGTTCATGTACAGCTCGAAGCCCTCAGTTTTAGTGGCGAAAAAGAACGAGATGAGCAAGGCTATGATGATGTCTATGATAAAAATATTTCGACCGTCTATGCAGGCAAAGAAGCGATTGAGCGTTTTAAAGGAACGACGCCTTCAGATTTACTGAAAGGAATGTCGAATGTGTATAGTGGCGATGCTCGTAATAGTGGGGCTTTAGATCCGAATATCCGGGGTATGCAAGGGCAGGGACGTGTACCCGTCACGATTGATGGAACAGAACAGTCGATGACGGTCTGGCGTGGCTACAACGGTGCTAATAGTCGCAGTTATATTGATCCGAATTTACTCAGCTCGATTCAAGTGGTGAAAGGCTCAGTTTTAGATCGTGATGTGAAAACAGGCATTGCGGGTGGGGTATCGGTTAAGACTTTAGAAGCAGATGATGTTGTACGTGAAGGACAGCGCTATGGTGCTGAAATTAAAGTAGAAGGGGCGACGAATACCACCAAAGCCCAAAAAATGCATTCTTATCATGGGCAAGATTATCGTGATGTCGCAGAATCTAAAGGTTGGGAGAAACTCGGCAGTTATAATGGTGAAGATCCATTGGGTCAAGTAACGCCGAAAACCAGTAGTGACAATAAACTCACACATTTAGAAGATCAGGCACTTCGTATTGCGGTGGCGACCAAACAAGATCAATTTGATTTGCTTGCAGCTTATGCCTATCGAGACCGTGGCAACTACTTTGCAGGAAAGCATAATAGTGACTTTTTTAAGCAGGGCGATCGTAGCAACATTGATTACAATACAGGGCTGGTACCTTATATGGCAACGGTCTGGCAACCGGGCAATGAGGTCACTAATACTTCTAATCGTATGGAATCTTGGCTGTTAAAGGGGAACTGGCGACCAAACGATGATCATGCGCTACAACTGACCTATCGAGATACCAACACCATTTATGGCGAAATTATGCCTTCGCGAATTATGTGGCAAACCCAAGACAATGTTCCACAGTGGCCTGTAAGCGAAGTAAGTACGAAAGCTTATAGTTTAAAATATAGATTTAACCCTGAAAATAGTCGTTGGCTTGATTTCAGTGCAAACTTATTTCAGACCGATACAGAATCACAAACCTATTCGGCAGGTGGTTTCGTGAACTGGATTTCAAAACGGGACTATGTTTGGGAAGCCAATGTCGACCGTGATGGGGATGGTGTTCGAGACAGAAGTCCAGGTGATGGTTTTACCATTCTTGACACCGCATTTACCGATGCAAAAACCACTCATAAGGGCGTGAGTCTCAGCAACAAGTTTAACTTTATGGATGCCTTAAGTTTAACTGTTGGAGCGGATTTAACGCGTGAAAAACTGACCACCAAAGATGAATATATCAACGATAGTCAGGGCACCTCTGCTTTTCGTATGTTGCCACGAGCAGGACATCGTTCAGAAAATCAATATTGGTTTAACTTTGATTGGCAGGCGACGTCATGGCTGAACTTAACGGCAGGCGCCCGCTCGGTTTCGTATAGTTCTTTTGATGACTTTTTAAATGGCAATAAAGACAGCATTGCGGGTTTATCGGAAACCACACGGACCATTGGGCAGAAACTGTCTTATACGGAAAACGTCGATGTCTATACCCAAGAAATGTTTGATGAAATGGATCAAAATGGAGCTTTTGCTTATGATTGGGGGGGCGTTAATCTTGCGCTACGCAACCGTGCCAAACGTGCCATTGGAAAAGCCTACCAATTTAAAGGGGTACATTACTGGTATGCCGACGCAGATGGCAAGTTTCATGCAGAGAACAATCCATTCTTAAATGGAACAGTCGACTTAAGTCAAAAAGACTTGGCGCTCAATACCAATGGTCAGCCTGATGTCAGTTCTTCTGAAGTCACAGAGACTAACTCAACTGTGGTGAAAAAGAAAAAAGACCATAAAAATTGGGCACCTGCTGTTTCGGCAGCCATTACATTGAATCCGAACAACCGTTTTTATATTAACTATACTGAAGCCTATCGCATGCCGAGCATGTTTGAAACGACTTTAGGGTTTTCGGCATCACAGTCAGGTTATGATCTAAAACCCGAGCATGCCCACAATTTTGAACTGGCTTATGTATATAACATGAAGGATTTGTTTAACTTACAAAAAGGGCATGCAGACATCAAACTGGCATATTTTCATAATAAAACAGAAGATGTAATTGAACGTAATAACCAACTGAAATTTAGCAATATTGATAAACAGACAGTCGAAGGTTATGAGTTTTCAGGGCGTTTTGACAATGGTAAATACTTTACCGATTTATCCTTGGTTTATAACTCAAAAAATGAAGTCTGCGATGAAAGTTCAGGTCTGCTTGCCAGTCTAGACGCCATGACTATGTCGGGTGTAGCAAAAACCTGTATCAATTATGGTTTCCCAACAGGTTATTTGGTCAATATGGCCTTACCAGAATACCAAGCGAACCTAACCCTCGGCACACGGTTATTGGATAACAAATTAGAGCTAGGCACACGTCTGAATTATTTTGAAGGCTATGACCATCCTTATATTGGAACTGAATTGGTGGCTTGGTTTAACGCACCTTTGCAATGGGATGACACGCTAACCGTCGATGCCTATGCACACTACCAACACAGTGAGCATTTAGGTCTTGACCTAATTGGTACCAACTTAACCAATCAATACTACTTAGATCCTTTAACCCGTTCTGCGGTTGCGGCTCCAGGTCGTGCCTTTAAATTGGCATTGAGCTATAAGTTTTAATTTGAAATAGAAGGTTATTACCTTGATTAATATATGAATATTCTAAAGCTAAATGTTTTGAAATATTCAAAGTAATACCGAAGGTTGGGCACTCTATATAGGCTGAACCTTCAGTAGAGAGTCCATGTATTCACATGTGGATGTATGGAAAATAACAAAACTGTATTCGTACAGTTTAATTGACAATTTACATAGCCCGATCTTTTTTATGCTTTACATCTAGAGAATTGAATCAAGCATAAATACAATCCAAATATGTAAATAATAATCATTAAGATTATCATTTAATTATTGATGATCTTAAATTCTAAATAAAAGGAAATGAACAAATGAAATTTAAGCAACTTACACTGGCAATGATTGCTTCATTGGGCGTAATGGGTTCTGCACAAGCAGCCTTGGTTTATGGTCAATCGGACACGACCAATTTGTTATTGGGCTCAGCGTATAACCTTTCTGGCACAGCAGCAGGGGGTGTCCAAGGTCAGTTATTGAACTTAAAAGCATCATTTGAAGATCATCTGGTTAGCTTTATTAATAATCCAAATTATGGCGGTACTTATGATCCTGCAACAGGCATCTATGGGTTGGCTGCAGGGATTGATTTGGCCAGTATTCCATTTCCACATACAGGTCTCGGTGTTTGGAAGTTCAAGAATGTAAGCCCCGCTGCAAGCAATGATGTTTGGTTTGGCGAATGGGCCAAAGAGGTGAAAGACAGTGCTGGAAACTATACAGGTGCTGCTGATGCAGCAACCCGTACAGTTTTCTATATTGGCAACAATACTGGCGCATCAGTACCGAATGCAGGTACTGCAACCTATAGCGTGAGTGGCATTAACAATGGAAACAACTTGACTGCCACAGGTGCCAATACCTTTACAGCAAACTTCAATAATGCAACTTTGACGGGCCAATTAACAGGTACAGGAACGGTAAGCAGCCTACAAGTGAATGCTGATATTGATGCAAGCTCAGCAAGCTTCTATGGAACTGCGACTGCAAACGGTTCAATCGCAGGTGATGCATCGGGTCACTTCTTTGGTAACCAAGCGACCAATACTGGTTCTTTAGCGGGTATTGCCCAGTTTGATGACCGTAATTTAGATACAGCCTTTGGTGGTGTTCAGACTTCATATACTCCCTAATTGAAAGGCGTGAAAGACTTACTTCGGTAGGTCTTTCATATTTCTATGTTTTATCTTTTGAGTGTGAGTAATGAAAAAAAAATGGTTAATTGGCATATTCTTTTTAAGTCAACAACATATATATGCAGCAGATGACGACACTCAGTTGCGTTTGAACCAAGAATTACAACAACAGCAATTACAAATAGAACAACAGTTCAAACAGCAACAAAACATAGATTCTCATCCATTACCGACGATGGTGATTGATGGGGAGGCCGTCCAAGTTCAGCCAAATGTGGAGGAGGTTGGACGTGCTTTATACATTGCAGTCATGCAAAAACAGTGGCAGGCTGCTCAGATTTACTTAAATCGCTATTTAAATTTTAAAGATCATGACCTGTCTTTGGCTTATTTTGCGCAAGCCTCACTGGCAAGAGTACAAGGTCAGGCGCAACAAGCTGAGCACCTATTTCAGCAGGCCTTAGAATTGCAGCCTGAAAATATGATGATTCGTTTGGAATTGGCAAGATTATGGACAGAACAACAAAAAAATAAAGAAGCCAAACAGTTGTTTGAACAAGTGAAACAGCATTTAGCGGGGGCAAATGATCAAATCAGTCACAATATTAATCACAGCATCGACGCATATTTAAAAACTTTAGATCAACGTGATACATGGCAAGGTAACGTTGCTTTGGGGATACGTCATGCAACCAATATTAATAACTCTTCCGAGCGCTATACACTGGTACCCACCATTGTCGGGGTGGATGCAAATGGTGAATATATTATTCGGGACTTAAAGCAGGGTACTCCAGATCCGATTGATGCAAGTGCATTCGACTATGAAACAGTCATCAGTAAACGTTGGTCACTTGTAGGACAGCATGGATTTGCATTCAAGGCGCTGGGTTATGGAAAAAGTTATCAAAAGCAAAGTGACTATAATGAAGCTACCCTCAATTTTAATGCAGGCTATAGTTTTCAGAACCCACGTAATCAAATTTTAGTTGCACCAGTGTTTGAACATCGGCGCTATGCCAATGATACTTTGTCAAATGCTTATGGTATGCGGGCAGAATGGATGCGTTTTATCGGACAGGATAAGGCCTTAAAACTGGAAGCAGAAATTGAAGATGTCGATCATATCTTATATGAAAAACAGAGTGGCATTGAAAAGTCGATATTTGTGACCTTTTGGAAAGTTCTACCACAGCAGTGGACGTTGTTTTCAGGATTAGACTATGTCGATCACAATACTGAGGAACAGTATTTTGCAGCCTATGAACAACAAGGTATTCGCTTTGGGTTGAGTAAACCGATCCTAGATGGAATCAACTTGACTGTGTTTAGCTCTTTACGTTGGAGACAGTACGATCAATATGTCAATGGTTTTGGCTTTGATACCCGACGTCATGATTTTGAACAGAATTATACAGCGGTACTGCAAATGCCCAAATTCACACTATATGGTCTGACCCCCAATTTAACCTACAACTATAACCAAAATAAAAGCAATGTAGACTGGCTATATAGCAATGATAAGCAAAGTTTAAGCTTAAAGTTTGAGTACAAATTTTAAATTAAGAGGCTTTCATTTTGACGTAGGTCACATAGTTTCCGATTTGAAAAAACTCAAGCTGAGGGTACTGTAACTGGATCAATTGCAGTGTTCCAAGCAAGTCTTGTTGAGGGTTAATAATCCCCGTCACTTTAATTTGGCTGAGTTCTTTTTCATTAAAAATCATGTAGCCACTATGGTAAGCATTTAAGCGATTGAGAAGATCAGGTAAAGCCAGTTCATTGGCCTGAATTTGTTGCATTTGCCATGAAGTTTTGAACATTTGTGTATCAAAGACTTCAATTTTTCCAAGGCCATGAGCGTCAACTTGTATCCGTTGACCTTCTGAAACAATTAAAGGCTTAGCCTGAGCAGTCAGATTAGCACGGGCTTGAACACGTGAATGCAACATATTCAGTGCACTTGTATCGGTATATTGGTTGACAATAAAACGTGTACCAAGTGCTTGATAGTCAGCTTGTTTTGTATGGACGATAAAAGGGCGAGCAGGGTTCTTAGCGACATCAACATAGATATCACCTTGGATCAATTCGATTCTTCTTTGCCCAGTGGTGTAATCCACTTTTATCGCTGATTTAGGCGCGAGGGTCAGCATTGAGCCATCATCGAGTACAATATTCTTCACTTCACTGGTTGCAGTTTTATAGTCTGCAAAATAATAAGAAAAGGGAATATAAGTAAAACTCAAATAACCAAGACAACTGATGGCCATCAGTGAGAAAACAGCCTGATTAAACAATGAGATAACTTTTTGTTGTTCATGCTCAATGGCTTGAAAGGTTTGTTCGACAGTTTCACCATGTAGGTTTTGCTGGCGTGATAGGTTCTGCATTTCAAGATCAAAGTCTCGAAATTCTTCAAAATAGGGCAGATATTGCGGATGATTTTTTTGCCAAGCCTGAAACTCTTGCTGAACTTGTGCACGCTCAGTTGGGTTGTCACAGTTGAGTCGAATCACCCAAAGGGCAATTTCTTTACGAATATGCCGAGCGTCTTTCATTCTTCGCATTCTGCGTGCATTTTATGGCGTAGCTCATAACAGAGACTGAGTCCATCGGCTAAATAGCCTTGTATGCTACGCAGTGATTTTCCTGTTAATTCAGCAATCTCAGTTTGGCTATAGCCTTCAATATAATAAAGAATAAAGGACTGGCGCACTTTAGCGGTGGTTTTACCTAAGGCAACCGATAGAAAATCCAGAATTTGTATGGTGTCTTCAATAGTGTTGTCTTGAATTAGCTCTTGTCCTAATTGAGCTTCATCGTAGAGATTTTTTAAGTAATTGGTTTCAATTACATTACGTCGATGCTGATCAATCAAAACGTGTTTTGCAATATTGATGAGATAGGCTTTGGGTTCTTGGATCGAAGCCAACTTATGTTTGGCTTGGATTAAACGCACAAAAGTATCTTGCACAATATCGGCAGCATTAAAGGGATGCCGAATGCGATATCTGAGCCATTGAATTAACCAGTCATGGTGCTGAAGATAAAGTTCACCAATTAACTGTTGCTGTGCTTTGGAAGAGGTGGAAGGAGACATAATACTTCCCCAAGGGTTTAAATGATATTGATTATCATTTATAATGTGTCCAAATGCAATAGTGCGTAAAGTAAAAAAGACGATTTTTCAGTACAGAGAAGAAAGTTAAATTATTTTTGCGTATTTTGAACTTTTTGTTCGTCTATATGTATAAGTCCAGTTTTACAGTTTAGAAAAATCATCAATCTCAAGAGATCCGAAAGCGTGATTCGAGTTGTTGGGAAATTCTGAAAAGAACAAACGTGGAAATCAGTACAAACAGGAACCATAGGATTTAAACGTGACCACCAGTATGAACCCGCAGCTAGAAACAAGTCTGTCACAGCGTCTAAAAACGGAAACTTCGACAGAACATGATCGAATGGAACAGTTAATGGCACAAGCAAAAGTCTTTGAAAACCAAAGTAACTATGCGCGCTTTACTTTATCTCAGTATTATTTCCAGAAAGATGTTGAACACTTATATGCACATCCTGAAGTGGTACGTATTATCCCAGACTTAGATGTGCGTGGTCGTTCAGATGCTGCGCTGTTGGACTTAAAAGATCTAGGGTTAGCACCTCAATCCAGTAGCATTGCAACAGATCATGTCAGCTTTCCTCAAGCTTTGGGCTGGATCTATGTGTCTGAAGGTTCGACTTTAGGTGCAGCATTTTTATTTAAAGCAGCGCAGAGCCAGTTTGGTTTTAGCGCTGACTTTGCTGCGCGTAATTTAGCTGCTTATCCAGAGGGGCGCGCTGTGGTCTGGAAACGTTTTAAGCAGGCTATGGATGATGCCAACTTCAGTCAAGAGCAGCAAGATCAGGTTATTGAGGGCGCGATGCAAGGCTTTTCTCGCTTTGGTCAATTGTTAGCAGACTTAGAACAATTGAAGTAAGAGGCAGACATGCAAAATACCGAGTTAAGTTCAATATCCAAACATAAGGATGACTCAGATTCAAATCTTGCAAAATCAATTTGGGTACGTTGGGTGTGTATTGGGCTTGCTTGGGTCTGTTTGGCTATAGGCACATTAGGAATCATTATTCCTGGTTTACCTACTTTTGATTTTTATTTTTTAGCCACTATTTTTGCTGCTAAAGGTTCGGCGCGTTTACATCGTTGGATTGTACAGAATCGGGTTATTGGTCCCATTTTACAACAATGGAAAGAACATAAAACCTTACCGACAAAAGCGAAAATACTTTCTTTGTTGAGTATGAGCCTTGCTGCTGGACTTATGCTTTGGAAAGTACCACATCCTTATTTTGTCGGTATTGCAATTATTATTATGATCGCTGTGCAAATTTGGATTTGGTGGAAAAAATAATCATAAAATCAATAAGTGTAGAAAACTATCAGCACGCTATTCATGTGCTGACAGGGTATGAAGAACCCAAATTTTAATAAAAACAATCAGTTTTAAATCTATAAAAAAGATGAATGTTTATTTTTATCTGCTTGAGTAAATTTTATTTTTCTAAGAGAAGAGGCTTAAACTAGAGCTTCTGCCAGATTTGATTTTCATCATCATAAGAGACAGTAAAATTAAAACGTGAATCCGCTGTCACAAGGTAACCCGTTGGGGTTTTCATGATGACTTTTAAAATGGTGCCTTCTTCAAAGTTAATGGGCGGAAAGTCTTCTTTTGTCAGTGTTAGTGGTTTTATCAGTTCAAGTACTAGTGTTTCCATGGAACAGACCCAACAATTTTTTTTAATGTCTCGATACTAACATGAAGTAATTTTTATGTGTGTAAAAATGATCTTTTATCCATTAAATCAAAAAGTAATCGAAAGATAAGCTTGGCGCATTTTTATATACATAGAAATTTTAAATCTAAAGAATGGCTTTCACTTTAGGGCCAAAGAAACCTACAGCAGACAAAAAACATCTAAGTGCAAAGAATGCTCAGATATTTTCGTTTAAATTATTGATCTTATTTGATTTAACTGGGTATTGACTTCGGGGTTATAAAAATATCTAGATGAGGACTTGTAGATTTGTATCTAAATAAAATAACGTATAACCAAATCAGGATAAGTAAAGTGTACAAACTTGCTGTAATGCGATTGTACTAAATTAAGAAATAAGGATTAGTATGCAGGGATTGCATACCTTAAAAATAAAAGGGATATACATCGTTCATGTTTAAGTCATTTTTCCCAAGCCCTAAATGGTTCTTCCTTTCAGTATTACTGTGGTCTGTGATCAATGTCGTACTGTGGTATACGGGAGGCAACACATGGGGAAGTGCTATAGGATGGCCACAAGGATATGCAACCGCTGAACTGCCTATTGGTGTAAGCCGTTTTTGGTCGTCTTCCTTTCTTTGGTTTTACCTATGGTTTTTTATAGCAACAGCACTCTTTGCCTCGTTCTGGCGTTTTTTTTCAGACAATAAGTGGCAAAGATGGTCGATCTGGGGTTCTGCATTTATTCTGTTTAACATTTGGTTTGGTGTACAAGTGAGTGTTGCAATCAATGCTTGGTACGGTCCTTTTTGGGATACGATTCAAGGCATGCTGGGTAAAGGAGGGAATATCAAAGAACTCTATATGGGGACTTTGACTTTCTTGTATATTGCCATGATTGCAGTGACTTTCGCGGTGATCAATGCCTTTTTTACCAGTCACTATGTGTTCCGGTGGCGTACAGCGATGAATGAATATTACACCGAGCGTTGGGAAAAATTGCGTCATATCGAGGGGGCATCACAACGTGTACAAGAAGACACCATGCGTTTTGCCACGATTATGGAAGATTTGGGCGTAGAGTTGATCAAAGCAGTAATGGTATTGGTGGCTTTTCTTCCAATTTTGTTCGAGTTATCGAAACATGTACCAGAGCTACCCGTCGTTGGTGAAGTAAAGCATTCTTTAGTGTGGGCGGCCATTATTTGGGCTATTTTTGGTACAGTTCTGTTAATGGTGGTGGGAAACAAACTACCAGGTTTAGAGTTTAATAACCAAAAAGTTGAAGCTGCGTATCGTAAAGAATTGGTTTATGGGGAAGATCATGCAGATCGTGCTCAACCCGCGACATTGACTGAACTGTTTAGTCGGGTACGTAAAAACTATTTCCGTTTGTATTTTCACTATGCTTATTTCAACTTAGTGGCAACTTGGTATAAACAATTGGACATTTTATATAGTCTTGTTGTGCTATTTCCTGCGATTGCAGCTGGGAAAATGACTCTTGGTTTAATCAATCAAATTGGTAATGTATTTGATAAAGTCCGTGAGTCATTTCAATATCTCATCATGTCATGGAAAACCATTATTGAGCTACTTTCGATTTATAAACGTTTGAAAGCTTTTGAGTCGACACTTGACGAATAAACCCATTGTTTTTAAACCTGCCTCTAGGGCAGGTTTTTTTATGTGCTCAAGCATCGTTTTGTCTATAACTTGTGTTGTATGGTTCAAACTAAATTGATTAAATGGTGTTGAATTTATCATAAAACACATCATTTTGATGTATTCATCAAGCTAAAATAAATAATAAAAACAGTAGTTTGAGTTTGTTATTTTATGATCTTTCCGCTAATGTTTTTATGCGGGTGTTTAAGAGTAAAGTCGTAGTGAATTATAAAATTTTATGGGTATTTGGGGTTTTGGGGAGTGTGTTACAGGGCTGTACTAGTCTGGGAAATATAGCACAAGAACCGTTTACAAATATTGCATCACCACAAGAACTCATTGTAGAACGAAAAATTAATGATACTGACAAAAGTAGCAAAGAATATGTGTACCACAAAGTGGGTGTACAAAATGAAAAAGACATTGAGGTGCTCTATCCACGAACCATGTTCAGTCAGTATTGCCAAGCCCATGGTGGACGTTTTACTCAGACACAAAAAAGTAGTTTTAGCTTAGTGAAAGATCCGTGGGCGAAAAAGTTACTTCGCACTTATAACAGTTTAAAACAGGGAACGGGTACTTTTCGTTGTCAGCTTAAAAATGGTGAACAGTGGCAAGTCAGCGTAGAGGCTTTGTCTGAACGTAAACTACCAAGTTCCAATGATACTCGTGTGGTGAATCTACAAACTAAAGTCTTGGCTGAACACGGACAAGCACCAAGAAATACCACACCTAGTACTGTAACGAAGAAAACAGTGATCAAAGCTCCGCAGACAAAGTCAGAGGTGAAAAAAGAAGAGCCGAAAAAAGAAGTGGAGAGCAAAAAGGAAACTAAAGTCGAAGAACAACCTAAGGTCAGCAAAGCTGTAGAAACACCACAACAGCAACAGACCAAACTGTATGTGGCAGCTCGCCGTGATATTAACAGTGGTCGCAACCAAGTCACTGCTTGTAATAATGCACAACGCGCATATAACTATGGGCGTTTACCAGGTTCAGATGCCTCAAATGTTTATACCGAATCAGGCATATTAGTTGCACGTTGTTTAACCAGCATCCCAAGTTATAGCAGTCGTTTTTCTAACCCTAAAGGGCAGGCAAAGTACGTGTTACAGAACTTAGCCAAAAACCATAACCATACAGGTGCTAAAAATATGCTCAAACAAATGAAGTAATATTTTCGGCTATTTTTGACAGGACTTCATGTGGGCATCTAAACCAAAGGAACTCGATCATGAGTCATGTCACAAACCCAGCCACCTATTTTACTGCGCCTTTGTTGGATCAGACTTTGCAAGAAATAGATGTTGATATTTCTGCTCAACCATATTTTTACAATAATGGTGGGACTCCTGAGTTTTTAGCTGATCTGTCAGATGCTATTGAACTCATTTCTGCATCATCGACCAATGCCAGTATGAGTATGGGGCATGTATATGCTGTGCCTGAAGAGATTGAAACGATCCAAACCGATTGGGGGGAACAAACTCAGCTTGCGTTCGCAGGAACCACCTTTGAGTTTATGCCACTCAAAGCCACGCCTGAAACGGCCGCTGCATTTGGTATGACTTTAGTCAAAGCAGGACAAGCGATTGCAGTTGTCGCAACAGAGCAGATGCTATCTCAAATTGAATATCGTTATGGCATGATGGCAGGTCACTTTTTTCCTTACGATTCATCTCAGGCTAATCTGACCGAGAAAACCTTATATCCTTTTGTCATCACAGACTTGGAACATCATGATTTTCCGCATGTATTTGCTTCGACCGACCCCAATCAATTACCGTTGGTGATTTCAGTAGGGCGCTATTTTCCTAAAGATCGAAAAATTTACTTGGCTGATTTGTGGGTGGAACATGGCGACGCGCTTTATATTCCTGAAATGCCGAAGCAAGTCGCTCCTGAATTTGTTGATTTACATAATAACCGTAATGCTGCTTTAGCGTGTTGGAAAGCCGAAAGTGGTCAATCTATGATACAGATGCATACTCTGCTTGATCCCAAAGGTTACTTCTATTGGTTTTGGAACGCATGCCCGACCATTCATCCACAGCTCGATGCGTTTGAATCTGCTGAGTTGAATATAGAAATCACTTGAATGAAGCGACTTTATCTTTTTGCTTCAATTACGCGGTAATTTTACAGTTCCATAACAGGCTGATTGACGGGCTTTGTGATACAAAGAATGCAATTGTTGATTGGAGTTGAGTTTATGTCACAGCCTGTTTTAAGCATTTTACGTGGTCGGTCTTCTGCTATTTTTCGTCATGCCGTTTTAGCAGCAGCATTGTGTGGTTCAGTCCAAGTTGCAACAGCCAGTACCACAGTCGACCAACTGAGTAATTGTTTGGTGAAGTCAACGACAGCAACAGATAAAACCACCGTGTTACAGTGGACGTTTGCGGCACTGGCTGCACATCCAGATCTGAAGGTGTATAGCAATGTCACCGATGCACAGCGTACACAGTTAGATAAAAACCTCGCACAGGTTTTACAGCGCATTTTGGTGGAGCAATGTTCAGCGCAGACCAAAGCTGTGATACAAGCAGAAGGCATACAAGCGGTTGGAGACAGTTTTCAGGAACTTGGGCAGATTACAGGTGAGGAAATTTTAAAGAATCCTGAAGTGAAAGGGCAGTTGCAAGGTGTACTGCGCTATGTAGATCTGAATAAATTGGTGACGACTTTTTTAACCCCAGAAATTTGGAATAAGTTGGGTGTGACGAGGTAGTTGTATTTTCTAGCAGTGCTTCAAGTTTCTTATTTCTAAGTGAACTTAAAGCACTGCTGTTTCTAAAAATATAAGAATTAAGAATGAGTGTTCAATTGGAAAAAACACCGCATTGAATCGCTTAGTTGTCTCCAATTAAAACGTCATTTTGAGTAGTTGACTTTACTTGAGCTTGAGCCTTATCCACTATCTCAAAAAATTTAGCACTTTCTTCTAAGTTTAAAATTTTATCCAAAAACTGAATACATAAAATAATAGAAAAAATAGTACCTAAACTCCTTACTACAATATGAAAACTCTCTCCAGCATTTGTTCCGTACAGAACGTAGATATAAGCAAGTAACGCAAGGATGATTAAATAATAAAGGTTTTTCCTAAACTTGATTTGATTAATTTTGGGTGAGAAAACTAAGCGTTCTTCATCAACATGAATATATTTATGTCCAAAATGAAAAGCATCTGTCACGTCTTGGAAATTCAGTTTTTTCTGTTCGTGTAACAAGATAAAGTAATCGGCTAATTTTGCACTAATGACTGTTGAACGAGTGAGCGTTTGTGCTGCTTTGTCTTTCAGTAATAAAGAAAGCTCCGATTCAGTTTTTTGATAATAATTGTCTAAATATTCTTTATAAAAATCTAACTCATCTTTGAATTTTTTACGCTTATGTTCATTGATTGCATGAAGTGTTTTAGGAATTGAGAAAATAGCGATAATGAGTGCAATAAGAGCTGCTATAGGATTGATGAATTCCATTTTTATTATTCAAAAATTATGATGTTTTTATTATATAAAAAAGTCTCGATAAATCGAGACTTTTCAATAAATTAAAAGATCAAAAATTCTATTTTTTGATAAAAGTTTTATTTCGCAAAAGGACGATTAAATCGTCACAGTCGCCCCTAAAGCTTGAATAAACTGCGCTATCCAAGCAGGGTGTGCAGGCCAAGCAGGTGCTGTGATCAAGTGCCCATCGGTTACAGCTTCACTCACTTCAATGTCTGCATAAGTCCCGCCTGCTAGTTTCACCTCGGCTGCGCACGCAGGGTAGGCTGAACAAGTACGGCCTTTGAGTACATCGGCTGCTGCAAGAATTTGTGCACCATGACAAACCGCTGCAATTGGTTTTTCTGCAGTATCAAACTCACGTACGATTTCAAGGATACGTTCATTCATACGTAAATATTCGGGCGCACGACCACCGGGAATGACTAAACCGACATAGTCCGCAGTGTGTACCGCTTCAAAGTTGTAGTTGATCGCAAAGTTATGACCGCGTTTTTCACTATAGGTTTGCTCGCCTTCGAAGTCATGAATAGCTGTGGCGATGCTTTCGCCCTCGTTTTTATCGGGGCAGACTGCGTGTACGGTATAACCGAGACCTGTTAAAAACTGAAAAGGCACCATGGTTTCATAGTCTTCAGCATAGTCACCGACGAGCATTAAAATTTGTTTAGACATTTTTAAACCCTTTTTATTGTTTGTGCATATTTATGTTCAATTTTGATCTAAATTAGCACAGTTCAGATGTCATTTTTAAGTCATTCAGTGCTCTTTAGTCGTATAGCTGAGGTCATTTTTATAAAAAAGCTCCAAGTAATTGAGGCGTTATCACTGTCTGTAAAAGCGTGTTGAATCAATCAGTTTATATATTCACTGATATGAAATTTACTATGCTCACATGTTAATAGTCTAATGTGCAGGCTTTGCCGTTATATTCATAACGGTTGACATCATATTTTTGACCATTCCAGCGGTAAACTGCAAAACAAAATCCGGGGCCACCATTTTCAATATCTGGCCAGCCGTCTTTTCCTTTGGTTTTTAGAAAAGTAGGGATGCCCATGTTTTCAAAAATGAGTTTCCATGTTCCCGTTTTTTGCTGAGCAACGATGTGGTAACCAACACCTGTATTGCCATAGCACATGGTGCTGTAGTCTGAAATGACTGCGTCTTTTAGACCGTCAGCATTGAGGTCTTTGTATGTGGTGATTTCACCTGTGTCGCAGCTACCTTCCCAGCCATGTTTTGTTTTTGAAAAGCCTGCGGCTTTAAAGATTTGGCTAGCATCTTTAGCTGGAACATTGGGCTTGGTTTCTGCAAAGATGGTGGTGCTAAGGAAGGCAAGAGTGGAAAGTGTAAGTATGATAGTTTTCATTTTTTGTCCTTTGATTTTTTGAAAGTAGTGGATTTTTTAATTAATAGAATACGCTTAGTGTAGTAGTTTTTTGGGAATTAGATAGGTAGTTTTAGCTATACGAAGCAGAGTTTTGAATTTTTAAATACCTCTCCCTAACCCTCTCCTTAAAAAGGAGAGGGAACATTCATTATTAAATATATGGTGCTATCAAATTTACAATGAAAGCTCCTTCTCCCAGTGGGAGAAGGCGGGGGATGAGGGGGTGGAAGTCACGCATAAAAAATGACTTTGAAAGTTGAATCCGTCCCAAGTCTTCAAGTTTGATGATAGAAGATAATATTTTGATATACATATGATTTTATTGTTATAATTTATCTCGAGATAAGTATAAATTTTATTAAATATGAATACTGAGTTTATTGATGATATTCTGTCTTTGAAGAAATGGGCAATACTTTCACTGGAGTCTAAATTTGAAAAAGACTGGGTTGATCCAAAAGTTTTAGAACATAAATATAATTTTATAAAGAGTGAACTACAAAAATTATTGAATCTAATAGAAAGTAAAAATTATAGTGCTGAAGAAAAAATAGAGTTAATAGAAAATAAAAAAGAATTTAGCTATGGGAAAAATTCCATTTTTAATGAATATTCCTTTTTTATGCGTTTAGTTACTACCTATTATTCGATTATTCAATATAAAGAAAATAGGGAGAAAGCTTTAAAGCTTTTGCATAAAAATTTTATTTTTCCAGATAGAAACAACTTAGCAAAATTTTTATCTAGTTTCTTTTTTCATTTTCTTAATCGAGAAGATTTCTTAGATGAAAGTAAACACAAAATTGGCTTGGAAATTCTGAAAGAAGAATATAGTTACTCATTTAGTGAGTTTCTTAATTTTGATATAAAGCAAGGTGATATTCTTCAAAGTTTATTAGTTTTGAGGGTTCTACAAATTTTGAGATTATTAGGGTTAAGCCCTGATTTTTCTTATGAGAGAAAAGTAGCACATTATACTTCTATTGCTGTTGCCAATGATCTTCTTTTTAAATCTAAAGCAAGATTAAGAATAAATTCGACAGAATTTATGAATGATCGAACAGAAGGGAAGTTATTAGATACATATTTAAATTTAAACCCAAGTATTGATAGTGAAAGTCTTAATTTTTTAACTAGTTATACATTTAATCATAATCATCTTAATCAGTTTAGATTATATGGAAAAACTAATCAAAAAGAGGGGTCTGGTGTAAGCTTGGTTTTAATTACTGATTTATTTGGGTTAGTTAATACATCTCTAGCTGCTCAAATACAGGAATTTATTAGGTTTTCAGAGTTAGAGGAAATAAGATGTAAAGAATTTTTTAGATTCAATAAATTACCAATTTTTAGATGCTGTTATCTAGATCCTAACTCAGATTATCTTGAATTGGCAAAGAGGTCTAAATTAAGTTTCTATAAAGAGTTAACGGCAGATGGGTGGAGTGCTTCTAGTATTGAGCTGGAGTGGAAGAAATATAACAAAACAATTGAAAATAACGAGTTGAACGTGAAGAGGTTGTTACGCGAGTTAAAAGAATATATTAAAGTTATAACTAATAATCAAAGTTCTAAAATGTATAGTCCTATAGGAAGCCTTTTGTCTTTGGTTAGCTTTTTGTTTAAGCATGCGGCATTTAAAGAAGAGGAAGAATGTAGAGTAATTTATTGTACTGATATTAGTGATACCAGGATTAAAAATATCTTCGATATTAATAACTTACTTACATATACATTCGTGAATTATGATATTGAATTAAAGAGTTATTGGAAGAATATTTATATTGGGCCTGCTTCATTTCAGTACTTATCTTATTTTAAAAAAGCTTTATATGATCATAACATGCAAGATGTAAGAGTTAGTCTATCTGATCATCCCCTCCGTAGTTAAAAGAAAACCCGTCCTAAGACGGGTTTCTTTTTCAAAAACAGATCAGATCAACCAATCAATTTCTTCATCAACTCATTCACTTGAGCAGGGTTAGCTTTACCCTTAGATGCTTTCATCACTTGACCCACAAGACCATTGAAAGCTTTCTCTTTACCAGATTTAAACTCTTCAACCATCTTCTCGTTGGCAGCAAGCACGTCTTTGATAATCGCTTCAATCGCACCCGTATCAGTTTCCTGCTTCAAGCCTTTTTCCGCAATAATTTCGTCCGCAGTTTTGCCTTCATCCCACATAAAGCCGAACACCTGCTTCGCAATCTTGCCGCTAATGGTGTTATCCACGATACGCGCAACCATGCCGCCCAGTTTTTCAGCAGAAACAGGAGAGTCTGCGAGTTCTAAGCCTGCTTTATTTAAAGCACCTGAGAATTCGCCCATCACCCAGTTTGCAGACACTTTACCTTGTGCAGCGCCGCCAGCAGCAGCCACAACCACTTCATAAAAGTCAGACATTTCACGGGTCAGCGTCAACACATGCGCATCGTACTCAGTGACACCAAAGTCCGCGACGAAACGCTCACGACGTGCCGCAGGAAGCTCAGGCAATGCAGCACGAGCCGTTTCAATTTGTGCATCTGAAATAATTACAGGCAACAGGTCAGGGTCTGGGAAGTAGCGATAGTCGTTCGCTTCTTCTTTCGAACGCATTGAACGTGTTTCCATCTTCACAGGGTCGAAGAGACGCGTTTCTTGGTCAATCGTACCATCCCATTCCAAAATTTCCATTTGGCGTTCAATTTCAACATTGATCGCTTGCTCAATGAAACGGAATGAGTTGAGGTTTTTCAACTCGCAACGTGTACCGAACGGTTGACCCGGACGACGTAACGACACGTTACAGTCTGCACGGAATGAACCTTCCGCCATGTTACCGTCAGAAATACCCAACCAACGCACTAAAGTGTGAATCGACTTGATATAAGCCACCGCTTCTTCAACCGAACGCATGTCAGGTTCAGACACGATTTCAAGTAAAGGCGTACCTGCACGGTTTAAGTCGATGCCTGACATCCCTTCAAACTGATCATGGATGGATTTACCTGCATCTTCCTCAAGGTGGGCACGCGTGACGCCAATGCGTTTTACCGTACCATCTTCAAGTTGAATGTCGATATGACCCAAGCCTACAATCGGGTTATCCATCTGGCTAATTTGGTAGCCTTTTGGAGAGTCAGGGTAGAAGTAGTTCTTACGTGCAAACACAGATGCTTGGTCAATATAAGCATCAATCCCCAAACCAAAGCGAATGGCTAAATCGACTACTTCTTTATTCAATACAGGCAGTACGCCCGGCATAGCTAAATCGACAAGGCTGGCTTGAGTATTTGGGTCTTGACCAAATTCAGTCGAAGAACCTGAGAAGATTTTAGATTGAGTTGCCAACTGAGTGTGAATCTCGATCCCGATCACGACTTCCCAACCGTCAATTAATAACGACTTTGGTTTAGCAGCATTCTTACCATTGTTTTGGGCCATTATGCATTCTCCTCAGCAATTGCCGCACGTTTCGTATGCCAATCCGTTGCTTGTTGGTACTGATGTACCACAGACAACAGTTGAGATTCTGACCAATAGTTACCAATTAGCTGTAAGCCCACAGGTAAGTTGTCTTTGTCAAAACCAACAGGTGCGTTAATCGCAGGAAGACCTGCAAGGTTAACCGCGATGGTGTAAATGTCGCCCAAGTACATTTCAACTGGAGACAAGTTCGCGCCAATTTTATAAGCCGTAGTTGGTGCAGCAGGTGCAGCAATCACATCCACCGATTCAAACGCTTTTAAGAAGTCTTGTTGAATCAGACGACGGACTTTTTGCGCTTTCACATAGTACGCATCGTAATAACCCGCAGACAATGCATACGTACCAATCAAGATACGACGCTGTACTTCTGCACCAAAACCTTCAGAGCGCGAACGTTTGTATAAGTCCATCAGGTCAACTGGGTTCTCAGCACGGTAGCCATAGCGTACGCCATCGTAACGAGACAAGTTCGATGACGCTTCAGCAGGTGCAATCAAGTAATAGGTTGGAACATAAGCTTCAGTCATGTTGAGATCAATCTCAACCAAGATCGCGCCCATCTCTTCCAGTTTTTTCAATGATTCTTCAACACGTGCTTTCACGTCTGCATCTAAACCAGCGACATTGAAGTATTGCTTTGGAATACCAATGCGTAAACCTTGAATCGCTGTGCCGTTTAAATTCGCCACATAGTCATCAACGTCTTTTTCAACCGATGTTGAGTCTTTCGCGTCATGACCTGCCATCACATTCATGAGGTAGGCACAGTCTTCAGCCGAACGTGCCATTGGCCCGCCCTGATCTAGTGATGATGCATACGCAATCATCCCGAAGCGCGACACACGGCCATAACTTGGTTTAAGACCCGTTAAGCCACAGAATGATGCAGGTTGGCGAATAGAACCACCTGTGTCTGTACCTGTGGCAAATGGAGCAAGGTCCGCTGCAACCGCTGCCGCAGAACCGCCTGAAGAACCACCCGGTACATGACCTAAGTTCCAAGGGTTTGCTGTAGCGCCATAGAATGAGTTCTCAGAGGTTGAACCCATTGCAAATTCGTCCATGTTCACTTTACCTAAAGTGACTAGACCCGCGGCTTTGCCTTTCGCTACAACAGTGGCGTCGTAAGGAGAGATAAAGTTATCCAACATTTTTGAACCCGCAGTGGTTTTAATGCCTTGGGTACAAAAAATGTCTTTGTGTGCAATGGGCACACCTGTCAATGCGGTTGCTGTGCCTGCTTTAATTGCGGCATCGGCAGCATCGGCTTGTGCAAGCGCTTGTTCTGCAGTCACGGTTACATAAGATTTAACTTGTGTATCCAGTTTTGCAATGCGCTTTAAATAATGTTCAGTCAGTTCGCGAGATGAAAATTTAGCCCCAGCTAAACCCTCAGAGAGTTCACGAATCGATAAGCGATGTAAATCTGTCATGAGAAATGTCTTTACGTTAATTTTTACAAAATAATGGTTTAACTGAATAGAAATTATTCAATCACGCGAGGAACAAGGTACAAACCGTCTTGCACTTGCGGTGCAATGGCTTGATATTCATCACGATGATTGGTTTCTGAAACCACATCTTCACGTAAGGGTTGTGGGTGATCAAATGGGCTTTTAAGCGGCTCAACACCATCGGTGTCGATGCCTTTTAAGGTTTCCATCATGCCTAAAATTTTATTTAGACTTTGAGCATATTCAGCAGATTGCGTATCATCTAGCGACAATCGAGCAAGATTGGCGATTGCTGAAACTGTTTGTGCATTTAAATCTGCAGAATGCTGTGCATCCGATGTAGACATAACATCACCTGAGTCAGTATTAAAAAATTTCAAAATATCGTGCGTTATAATAAGCGATTGACTTGTTCAAATCATCACATTTAGTTAAAGTTGCCACCTTGCGTCCACATAAAGTTTAATCGAGAACGTCTCCGTGATTCTAAAAAGACTAATTGGCTTGTTTTCGCCCGATCTAGCCATTGATTTAGGTACAGCAAATACACTTATTTATGCACCAGGACGAGGCATTATATTAAATGAACCGACAGTTGTGGCAATTCGTCACAGTGGTTCACAAAAAATCGTTGCCGCAGTAGGTCTTGATGCAAAGCAAATGCTAGGCCGTACCCCTGCGAATATCTCTGCCATTCGTCCAATGAAGGATGGTGTGATTGCCGATTTTGAAGTGACTGAAACCATGCTGAACCAATTTATTGGTAAAGTACATGAAAAACGTCTGTTCCCACCTGCACCGCGTGTTGTGGTGTGTGTGCCTTGCAAATCAACTTTGGTTGAGCGTCGTGCTATTCGTGAAGCTGTATTTAATGCAGGCGCACGTGATGTTCGTTTGATTGAAGAACCAATGGCCGCTGCAATTGGTGCAGGTATGCCAGTTGAGCAAGCATGTGGCTCGATGGTGGTGGATGTCGGTGGTGGTACAACTGAAATTGCGATCATTTCATTACAAGGTTGTGTCTATGCTGACTCACTACGTATTGGCGGTGATGTATTTGATGAACAAATCATTAACTACGTACGTAAGGCTCATGGTTGTGTGATTGGTGAAACCACTGCAGAAATTATCAAGAAAGAAGTGGGTATGGCTTTACCCGAGCCTGATGCTAAAACGCTTGAGATTGAAGTTCGCGGTCGCAACCTTGCTGAAGGTGTGCCACGTGCCATTAATGTAACTTCGGACGAAATCACGCAAGCGATTTCTGACCCTCTACAAAGTATTGTCTCGGCTGTGAAATCAGCACTTGAGCAAACGCCTCCTGAGCTGTCTTCAGACATCGCTGAGCGCGGTATTGTGTTGACAGGTGGTGGTGCATTACTACGTAACCTCGACAAACTCCTTGCGCAAGAAACGGGCTTACCTGTGGTGGTTGCAGAAGATCCTTTAACGTGTGTCACTCGTGGTGGTGGTAAAGTTTTGGAGTTCTTCGATAATCCAAATCACGACATGTTATTTGTAGGCTAATAAAGGAATCGGCGGGTGCAAACAAATCTGTTTTCCAGACAACCGCCATCTTTTCGCTCATTTATCATTGCAGTGATCACATGTTTGGTTGTGCTGTTTTTTAACTGGCGCATGCCGCATGTGATTCAACCTGCAAGAGATGTCTTGTACGCCGCTTATAATCCAATTTATGCTGTAGCAAGTTATCCCGTGTTATCGCGAGAGTGGCTGAATCAACAAACCAAGTCTGAGGCTCAACTGCGCCGTGAAAATACCGCGATGCAAGCTGAACTGTTACAGGCACAGGTACGTTTACAAAAATTATCTGAACTATCTGCGGAAAATACCCGTTTGCGTGGTTTGTTAGATACCCCGTTAATCATTGATGGTCGTATGGAGATTGCAGAAGTTATTGGAACCGATGCCGATCCACTGCGTCATATTATTGTGATTAACCGTGGTGCCAACAGTCAGTTAAAAGTAGGGCAGACGGTGCTCGATGACAAAGGCATTATGGGGCAGATTATCAATGTCTATCCACATAGTAGCCGTGTGATGTTGCTTTCAGATAAAGAACATTCACTTTCAGTCCGTTTAGAACGCTCGGGTATGCGAGCGATTGTTTCGGGTACGGGAGATTTGGGGCATTTGAAAATGGAATATGTCCCGACCAGTGCCGAAATTAAAGTGGGTGAAAAAGTGTATAGCTCAGGTCTTGGTGAGCATTTCCCAGCGGGTTATTTGGTGGGTACGATTTCAAAAATCAGCCGTCATAATTCAGGCGAGTTTGCTCAAATAGATGTGGTACCTGCCGCACAGCTAGCGGGTGGACATCACGTCGTTGTGTTATTTTCCGATTCTTTAGCGATGGAGCAACCGCATGCCGATCGCTAAACTTCGTGCTGCCAAACAGCGTGATCCACTATTTCCGATCATTTTTTCGGTGATCATTGCTTCGGTGTTGATGGTCTATCCACTGTCTTATACGCTCTCTGGTTGGCGTCCATTGTTTATGATGATGGTCATGCTGTTTTGGGTGCTGTGTCAGCCGACATGGTGTGGAATTTGGTTCGCCTTTGCTGTGGGTATTTTCACCGATTTATTGCTCGATGCACCCTTAGGTTTAAATGCGCTCAGTTTTGTGCTGATTACTTTTGTCTCACGCTTTTTAACCCGAGAACGTCGGATTATGACGTTTGCCAATATCTGGGTGATCACGGCTTTGGCTGTTGTCGCACATTTATTTATGACGTGGATCGCGCAAATTATGATCGGGGCGCAGTTTTCGATTGCCCGTCATTGGCAACCCCTGTTGAGTAGTGTTTTGACCTTTCCCATTTTATATTTCTTCCTAAAAAAATGGCGCATTTAATTTTAGCGTCAAGTTCGCCTCGCCGTCGTGAGTTGCTTGAGCAGCTTGGCCTAGTTTTTGATATTTACAGCCCAGATATTGATGAGTCGATACAAACAGGCGAATTGGTCGCTCATTATGTAGAGCGACTGGCTTGTGCCAAAGCTGAGGCTGTGCAAGTTCGTTATCCAGATGCGATCGTGATCGCTGCGGATACCAGCTTAGGAGTCGATCAAGAGATTTTGGGTAAACCTGAATCGAAACAACATGCTTTTGAAATGTGGGGAAAAATCTCGGGACGTAAGCATGATGTTTATACAGGTGTTTGTGTTCGTACAAATGCACAAATTTCAAGTATAGTAGTTCGTACTGAAGTCGAATTTCAGCACTTAAGCCCTAAAGATATGGAAGCATATTGGGCAACACATGAACCCCTTGGCAAGGCGGGAGCCTATGCCATACAAGGCATTGCAGCACGTTATATTCCACGTATTGAGGGAAGCTATAGCAATGTGGTGGGTTTACCGTTGTATGAAACGGTACAGTTATTACGGGCAGTTAAGGCACTAAATTAACTGTCTCAAAAGATTTTTTATAATGTTTTGAGTTTGTTATGTCTGACGAGTTATTAATTAACGTCACGCCTATGGAATGTCGCGTCGCGTTGATTGAAAACGGCACGGTCAATGAGTTATTTGTTGAGCGTACGGTAAAACGTGGGTTAGTGGGTAATATTTATAAAGGTAAAGTGGTGCGCGTTCTTCCGGGTATGCAAGCTGCTTTTGTCGATATTGGACTGTCACGAACTGCTTTTTTGCATATCAATGATATGGTTTGGCCACGTAATCAGCCGATTCCGAATGTGTTTGAGCTTTTGCAACCGGGACAAATTCTTACTGTTCAAGTCATGAAAGATATGTTGGGAACGAAGGGTGCCCGCCTTTCAACAGATCTCTCTATTCCTTCTCGTTATTTGGTTTTAATGCCTTATGGGAACCATACGGGTGTTTCGCAACGAATAGAATCTGAGGCAGAGCGTGACCGTTTACGCTCTATGATTGAGCGAATTCAAGCAGAACATAAGCTTCCAGGTTCTGTGATTGTTCGTACTGCGGCAGATGGTATTGAAGAAGCGGCCATTGCTCAAGATATGGCTTATTTGGCAAAGCTATGGGAGTTTATCCAGCGCAAGCAGATTAGTATTGCGGTGCCATCGTTAATTTTTGAAGAGCTACCTTTACCGCAGCGGATTATCCGAGATCTTGCAAGCGAAAAAACCGCTAAAATTTCAGTCGACTCACGTGAAATTCACGGCAAGCTCAAAGAGTTTGTTGAAGAATTTGTGCCGAATATTAAAGAGCGTTTGATTCACTATCCGGGTGAGCGTCCAATCTTCGATTTATATAATGTAGAAGAAGATATTCAAAAAGCTCTGCAAACGCGTGTTGCGCTGAAGTCAGGTGGTTATTTGATGATTGACCAGACCGAGGCCATGACCACGATTGACGTCAATACGGGCTCCTATGTGGGTGGTCGCTCTTTAGAAGACACTGTGTTTAAAACCAATATGGAAGCGACACAGGTGATTGCTCGTCAGCTGAGACTGCGCAATTTAGGCGGTATTATTATTATCGACTTTATTGACATGCAAGAGCAGGAGCATCGTACTGAAGTGATGACTCAGTTTGAGCGGATGCTTGAGCAAGATCATGCCAAAACCAAAATCACGCAGGTATCAGAGCTGGGTCTAGTGGAAATGACACGTAAGCGAACACGTGAATCATTAGAACACTTATTATGTGAATCTTGCCCGACCTGTCAGGGGCGTGGTTATGTGAAAACAGCAGAGTCGGTATGTTACGAAATCTTTCGAGAAATCATGCGTTATACACGCGCCTATCAGTCTCAGACTGGCTTTACTGTCGTTGCTCATCCATCCGTGATTGACCGCTTGTTAACCGCAGAAGCGCCAGCAGTCGCGGATCTGGAGCATTTTATTGGTCGTGTGATTAAATTTCAGGTTGAAAATTTATATACGCAAGAGCAATACGATATCATTCTGAGCTGAAATTGTAACAATATATGGTTAAATAGTTGTTACAACTGAAATTTTACTTTCGACTGTAGATTTTGAATACTAGGAACACGGAAATAGCCAAAGCTTATTCTCCCAAATAGGTTTAGCAAATGAGGTGTGATATGGGTGTTAGAGAAGCAATTATTCAACCTAGTTTGAAACATTTATTGGATACGAAAGTGACGCATAATGCATATATTTTGGACGAGCAAGGTAAGGAAGTACAAATTACCACTGCCATGATTCGAACTGCATGTCATCAACTATTAAAACAATGTCGTAGCATTAAAAACTAAGGGGCTTATCGAAGCCCCTTAGTTTTATGTCATTTATTCAGTTTCTGATGGGTTCTGCGGTATCAACTGACCGCTTGTAACTTTGGGTTTTCAACCCCCACAATCGCTTCGAAACGTTGGATTTCTTCTTCCAAGTGAGTCAATAAGTTTTGCATTTTCGGCAAAGCATTGCGACACGCGGTCAAACCGACCTCAAGTTTATCTAAATAACTAGTCATGGTGATATTGAGTGCCTGACCATCTAAAATGATCGAAGCAGGGTACAATGCATCGAGACGTGCTCCGTTCCAGTACAGTGGCTCACGTGGTCCTGGTACATTCGAGATCACCAAATTAAAGGCTTGGCGTTTAGGCAATAGGCCTGAGGCTATATTCAGACCTGCCGCACTATATACAAATGCACTATAGTTCAAAATTTGATTTGAGTTCATACGTTTGAACTTTTCTTTTGCATTTTGTACGCTACGACGGACGATGTTTAAGCGTTCTAATGGATCTTCTTTATGTGTGCCTAAGTTTGCCAAGATCATCGTAATACGATTTGACATAGATGAATCATCATCACGTACAGATGCAGGAACCATTGCAATCAGTGGTTTTTTAGGTAACGCATCTTGCGATAATAAATATTCACGCAGTGCACCTGAACAAACAGCCAGTACGATGTCATTAATTGTGACACCTAGACTTTTAGAGATATGGCGTAAACGGTCAAATTCAAAAGACTGTGCTGCAAAGCGACGTGAAGAGCTGACGCGTTGGTTTAAAATGGAGCTTGGCGCTTGGAAACTTGAAACGTAATCGGGATTACGCCCCATATCTTTCATCACTGTTTGAGACAGTTCATACATGACACGTGGGGTAGATTCAAGCTGTCCAACCACACCATTCATAATCTTTTTAAAGCGACTCGCTTTATCCTCTTTCAAGCGTTTAGCGCGTGGTCCTTCAACACACCAAGGCGGTACGATGCTTTTGATGTTTGGATCATGTGATAAGGATTTCTCAACCAACCGCATACCTGCAATTCCATCCACCATTGCATGGTGAATTTTGAAATACATGGCAAAACGGTTACCCTCAATTCCTTCAATGATATGGCAGGTCCATAATGGTTTTGCACGGTCGATCAAACTGCTGTGTTCTTGTGAAATATAAGTCAGGAGTTCGCGGATACGACCAGGTTTGGGAAGTGCAATATGGCGAAAATGATGGTCAAGATCAAATTCTTCATCTTCATCCCAAAATAGGCCATTCAGTTTATTGTTAAACGGGGGGATAGGAATAGATTTTGAATTACGAATATCCGCTACTAAATTTTGAATGAAGCTGGCTGGTGCATTTTCGGGAATTTGGAATAAGAATAATCCACCGACATGCATGGGTTGCTGGCGCTTTTCAAGTGATAAAAAAATAAAGTCAATCGGATGTAATGGACGCATAGTCTAGATTGCCTCACTGCAATATATGACGGCTCTTATCTGAGCAATCTTGTTAGAATTATATAACTTAAGGTTAGTATATCGACTTTTTATAAGAATAGGAGCGCTTTGTGTGTATCTATTAGTTGCGAAAAACCACTGCTGAGCAGTGGTTTTAGTCTTTACTTTTTCAAATTACCTGCATGCAAGCCACATTCTTTGTGCGTAGCTTCTTCCCACCACCAGCGACCTTCACGCTCATGCTGGTTTGGTAGCACTGGTCGTGTACAAGGCTCACAACCGATAGAAATAAAGCCGCGTTCATGTAAAGGGTTATAGGGGACTTCCATCATGCGGATATAGCTCCAGACATCAGCACTACTCCAGTTGGCAAGGGGATTATATTTAATCAGTTGCTTGCCTTCACCTGAGAAACCGATATCGGCCTGTACGACAGGGATTTCAGTTCGTGTACCTGGACTTTGATCCTTACGTTGCCCCGTAATCCAGCCATCTAAAGTGGCTAATTTTTTACGTAATGGCTGAACTTTTCGAATACCGCAACATTCTTTATGGTCATCTTGGTAAAAGCTGAATAACCCTTTTTCATTGACCAGTTGTTGAACTGCATTGGCTTCTGGGAAACAAATTTCGATATTGATGTTGTAATGTTTGCGCACAGTTTCAATAAACTGATAGGTTTCTGCGTGTAAACGTCCTGTATCTAAACTAAAGACACGGAAAGGTTTACCTAAGTTGGCCGCCATATCAATCAGTACGACATCTTCTGCACCAGAAAATGAAATGGCGATTTCACCGTTTTGATTCAGTGCGAGTGCTAAAATTTCACTTGGCGATTTGTCTGCGTATTCAGCAGCAAGAGCATCGACAAGGTCAATGGTTGGAATGGTTGTCATGAGTATCCTGGCAATAGGCTTGGAATCTAACAAGACCTATATTACGTTATTTGCTAAGTATTTTAATAGAGTTGAATTAGGCTACTTATCACTAAAAAATCAATGCTTATGAAAAAAATAGATTTAAAAAACAACAATGCATTAGACAAATATTAAGCTATGATAGGGCAAATTTTTCCACGTAAATAAAAGGGAGTCTTCATGGAAGTTGTTTGTCTTGATCTAGAAGGGGTATTGGTTCCAGAGATTTGGATTAACTTTGCTAAAAAAACAGGCATTAAGGCGCTTGAAGCAACCACGCGTGATATTCCTGATTATGATGTGCTCATGACCCAGCGCTTAAATATATTAAAAGAACATGGTTTAGGCCTCAATGATATTCAAGAAGTGATTGCCGAAATGGGGCCATTTCCAGGTGCGAAAGAATTTGTTGAATGGTTACGCACACACTTTCAGTTGATTATTTTATCAGACACTTTCTATGAGTTTGCACATCCTTTAATGAAGCAATTAGGTTGGCCGACCATTTTTTGTCATAAGTTAGAAACTGACGAAAAGGGAATGATTACAGCGTATAAGTTACGTCAACCTGACCAAAAACGTGAGGCAGTCAAGGCGTTACATGGTTTGAATTTCCGTGTGATTGCCGCAGGTGATTCTTATAATGACACTACTATGCTCGGTGAAGCGGACAAAGGGTTTTTATTTGATGCGCCAGAAAATGTAATCAAAGAGTTCCCTCAGTTTCCACCAATTCATGGTTATGATGCTTTAAAAGAAGCGATTCGTAATGCTTCAGTGCGCGATATTCCAGCTTAATGTATTGATTTTAAAAAACAATGAAAAATGGCGCTATTAGCGCCATTTTTCATTGAATTTCAATGTTAGTAACATTAGTCAATTAAAAGCGATAGCCAATTTTCATACCATATGCAAGGGCACTATTATCTTCAAAGTTACCAACAACATTCCCACCTGTTTGTGCATCTGCATCACCTAACCATAGGTAACGTACGCCAGCAGCAATGAAATAGCTTTGTGCAGGATTATATTGAGCTCCTAAACCCACACTCCAGTTTCCTTCAACAGGACCTAGTGTAGTTACGGGGTTTCCAGCGCCTGAATCATAACCTACAGAAGCTGAACCAGCCCATTTATCATTAAACTTATGAGAAAGACCTGTTGTAATAGACCACTGATCATCTGAATAGTCGATTAGATTTTGTGCTTTACCTCTTGCAGCTTGTGTTGCAGCAGCTAAATATGTTGGCTTAACTGCAAATTGATCCCAATGTACCCAGCGAATATTTGCAAAAGCTAAGGTATCTTTAGCGACACCTGATTGCAAATCAATGTTTACAGACTGAGGTGTAACAACTTCTGTGTTTGAGTTGGGACGAACAACAGCACCTAGGGCAAATGTTTCTGAAGTATCAAGTTCATGTTTAATTTCAGAGCGATAAGTGATAGCAGCTCTAAGTGCAATTTCAGGAATAGAGTATGCGGCACCTGCAATCCAACCGAAAGCATCATCTTCTTTGAGATCTATGTCGTAGCCACCTAATAGACGAGTACCACCGTATGCGGCGCCACGTAATGAAACTTTTCCTTCAACTGTTTGATATACGGGGCCTGCATAAAAATTCCAGTTTTGGTTGGGTTGGTAACCAATCAGCGCAGTTAGATTATGAGTATCAACTTCAACAGAAGTTCCTTCCGTACCATTACCAAATGTACCTGCTGTTGATGAGTAGGTTGCATCAGCACCGAAAGGCTGATCATATAATAATCCTAGTGAAATATTATCGGTTGGCTGTATTTTAATCGCTGCAGAAGGGAAGTAGTAATCACCTCCCATATCACTGATTTTTTCATCTTTAACAACTGTAGAGGTACCTTCTACAGTTGGATCAATTACTGTAAAACCAGCTTCAGCATAGTTGCCCGATTGAAAAAAAGCAGACATTGATTGCCCAGATCGATCTAGACCGCCAGCTATGACAGAAGTTGTTGGGATTAAGCTGAGCAAAATAGCCGAGCGAAGAGCTGTAAGCTTCATAGGGAACATTCCTTGTTGTAGCTTTATGTAAGTGATTGGCACGAAAAGTAACATAAATACAAAAAGAGTAAATGCTCAACTACGGTTGTAAAATGAACTGAAAAGTTAAAAAATATACTTGTGTAGAGTAAAAACACTAAAAAAAAATATTAATTTTATGATTTATATGGATTTATTTTTAGATGCTGAGTGGCTGATTGAATATTATGCAAAATGTTTAAGTGTTTGTTTATTGCTCAAATGAATCACAAGTGTATAAAAAAGAGCGTAGGTGTCATTGTTGAAAATGAAAAAACCATCTTTGCAGATGGTTTTTTCAGTATTAGTAATTAGAACTTGTAACCGATTTTTAAGCCATAAGCTAAAGCATCATTGTCATTAAATTCTGCAACATAAGTATCTGATCCAAAGTTAGATGCGACTTGCGCTTTTGCATCGCCTAACCAGAAGTATTTAACACCACCAGCGATAAAGGTTGCAGGTGTTGGACTATATTGAAGTCCTAAGCCAACATTCCAGTAACCTTCAGTTGGGCCAAGCGTTGATATAGGATTACCTGCACCAGAATCCCAACCTACTGAGACATTACCTGCCCATAGATCATTAAATTTACGGCCTACACCTACGTTTGCTGACCATTGGTCATCAGTATAACCAACAATATCAAAGCCATTTGGGTTGTCTGGAGTCTGGCCTAGCGCACCTAGAGTATCTGCAACAGTTCCGAATTGTTTTAGGTCAATAGAAAAGTCTTTCCAATTCACCCAACGTACATTTGCAAAGGCAACTGTATTTGCCATGATCCCTGTTTGGAAATCAAGGTTAACAGATTGGGGAGTTGTAATATTTGCATCTGTTGCTACATCGTAAACAGGGCTACTGCCAACAAATGCTAATACGTTACTTTGACCATATTCGCGAGCAGATGCTTTGTGGTCAATTTCAGAGCGATAAGTGATAGATGTTTTTAAAGCAATTTCAGGAATTTGATAAGCAAAGCCAGCTAACCAGCCAACTGCACCATCTTCATCTAAATCAGCATTATATAAGCCAAGGCCGTTAGCTGAACCATATGCCGCACCACGT
Organism: Acinetobacter sp. WCHAc060042; assembly: GCF_003231195.1. Classification (NCBI taxonomy): domain Bacteria; kingdom Pseudomonadati; phylum Pseudomonadota; class Gammaproteobacteria; order Moraxellales; family Moraxellaceae; genus Acinetobacter; species Acinetobacter sp. WCHAc060042. The sequence goes on along the minus strand of NZ_QKVN01000019.1, from coordinate 25,662 downwards.
AATTGAACATTACCTTTAATTGTTTGATAAACAGGACCAGCATAAATGTTGAAATTTTCATTTGGCTGGAAACCAAAAATCATAGACAAACTTTGAGTGTCAACTTCTACTTCAGTTGCTTCACCGTTTAAGTGGAACAAACCTGTATTGAGACCAACAAGTGGGTCACTTGTTGAGTATGCAGCATCAGCACCAAATGGTTGGTCATAGATCAAACCAAATGAGAAGTGGTCTGTTACTTGTAATTTAAGAGCAGCTGAGGGGAAGTAGTAATCATCTCCCACGTCAGAAAGATTGCCGCCACCAGCAGTTGAAATAGCCTTCCCAGATACATCTGGATCTAATACAGAAATACCTGCTTCAAAGTAGTTGCCTGGTTGTAAGAATGCTGAGATAGACTGACCTGAACGATCGAGTGCAGCGGCAAATGCCCCCGTCATTGGTACAGTTGCTAAAATCATTGCTGTCGTTAATGTCTTTAATTTCATTCTACGTCTTTCCTTGAGGTGCAAATGTTTGTTGCTCATTTTGTGTTTATGCTTTTTGGCTTTTGGAGAAATCGTTTTACCGAAATCATTTGTTACTCCATGTCACAAAAATAGCACAATTAAAATAAGAGTAAATGCTCTAGGACTAACTCGGCAGTTCAAAAAATAGTCTAAATAGAGTTTTTATACTAAAAAAAAGCCTTTTTAAGCATTAAATCTTTGAAAAATATAAGTATATAATTTGAAATATAAAATTTTCTTTTGGTTAAAAAATAAGCACAAAAATAAGAAATAAATAAGCTTCGTGGCGTCAAATACAGATTTTTATTTGATGTTTATGTGCTTCACCTAAAAATTATTTATGATTCAAGCCTTTTTATATAAACACGGACCAAGCACTTATTTCTGCAATCAATTTACTATAATGAAACCAAGGTTAAAAACTGTTGCAGCTATTATGAATTGTGCTATAAAAAACTAAGCTTTAATCCAATAAGCAAAGTAATAAGATTTAAAATTTATAATATTAAAAATTTAGGCATATTTAATCAGTGGGATACGGAAGCTTTGATATTCATTCAAAGAGCCGTATGTGCTGGTTGAGTCAGTGTAGTTAGTAGAAAAAGAGCAAGTATTTGTTATAACTCAATAATATCCATAAATTATAAAGGGGCATTCGGTATATGAATCATTTTTCTATGAGAAACAGAAAGCTAGAAATATTACTTTCCTTAATGGTATGCAGTGTCTTTTGTAACTCTCAAGCTTTTGCCGATGATGCAGATTTAGCAAAGCAATTGTCAAATCCTGTTGCAAATCTGGTGAGCGTACCTTTTCAGCTTAATTACGATGAGAATATTGGTGCAGCTGAGAATATTGAACGTTATTAACTGAATATTCAGCCTGTAATACCGATTGAGTTAAATGAAAATTGGAATTTGATTTCACGTACAGTTTTACCTATGACTTATCAAGTCTATAACGAATCAAACCTTAAGGATGATTGGGGGGTAGGTGATATTGTACAAAGTCTATTTTTCTCTCCTTCGAAAACTTCTGAGAGTGGAATTACATGGGGAGTTGGTCCAGCGATATTACTTCCGACAGCCTCAGAAAAAACTTTGGGTGCAGATCAATATGGACTTGGACCGACTTTTGTTATTTTGAAACAAACACATGGTTGGACAGTGGGTGCTTTGGCAAACCATATTTGGGGAGTAGAACATGATGATGACGTGGATGCCATCAGTAGTACTTTTGTGCAACCTTTTGTAAGTTATACCTATCCGAACAGTACGACCGTGGGTCTAAATACAGAAACAACCTATGATTGGAATTCAGAAGAGGCCACAATGCCAGTAAATCTTACTGTTACAAAAGTTATTAATCTAAATGGGCAGTTGATCAGTGTTGGTGCGGGTGCGAGATATTGGGCGGATGATCATGATGCTAGCCCTAAAGGTTGGGGAGCGCGATTGATTGCTTCTTTTGTTTTCCCTAAAAAATAAAAAATGGACTTTAATGTGTAGGGTTAACCTGTCACATACTCATTTTGAATTCCAATGAAAGTGAGAAGTTATTCTAGATGACTTCTCACTTTATTTTTCCATTCATTTGCTGGATAGCCAAACCAGTTTTTAAAGTTCCGACTAAAAATTGACAGCTCCGCATAGCCTAACTGTAAGGCTATGTCTGTTAAGCTAATATTACCTGCATCAATCATGCGCAGAGCTTCTTTTTTACGAATATTTTCGAGCAAATCGCGATAGCTGGTTCCTTGTTGCTTTAAGGTGCGTTGTAGTTTTTTGGGATGTATCCCCAGACACAATGCGATATTTTCAATACTACAATCACCAGTTGCCATTAACATACGAATGGAGCTTTCAATGAGAAGGGTTTGATCTTCTGCCTTGGTACTGCTTTGCATCTCAAGGCGCTGTAGAATCAGTTGATCGACTACATCTTCATTGAAATTATAGGGTTTAAGCGTTAAAAATGCTGCTGGGAAGTACAGGGCATCTTCATCTTTTTCAAACTCAACTTCACAGGGAAAATGTTCTTTAAAAACATGCGCGCTGTGTTGAGGTGCTCTTTGTTTTAGGCAGATTTTTTCTGCGTACCAAGGTGGCCCGATTAAATCCTTGAGAATATTGCTGACTAGACAAATTGCGAGTTGTGACTTTTGTGGCATGTCGATGTTGTAGTCATTTAGACGGACAAAGTTGAGTCTACATGTCTGCGCATTATAGCGGGTTACTTGAAATACAATTCCTTCAGCATGTAGGTAAACATATTTTTGGGCAACTTTTAGCGCCTCCAAAATGCTTAGCTGTCGTGACATGTACACACCAATTAAGCCAATAGTACTAATATTTTGCAGTGCACCGAGTTTTAGGCCAAAGCACTCTTCTTGGCACACGAAAGCTGCTTTTTCTAATAAACTTAAATAATGATCATAATGAATAAACGCATCGGGATCTCGAAGTAAAGAAGGTAAAATCCCAGTGTCTTTTAAAATTTCAATAGGATTTACATCATAGCTTCGGACGAGTTCTTCAAATCCACCAAGGCTGGCTGCACGAATATAGCTGGCCATAACAATGTTCCATATTGTCCTGAAAGATCAAATAAGTGTCCTAAAAAGTCAAGCCAATTTCAAGTAATTTGATAAAGTAGGATGAGAGTTCAGCTTAACCTAATCGACGACCAGTAAATCACCACTTTTTAGCTGTTAATAAGGAACGCTTATGCAACTTACGGCTCAGTCTCATATCGAGCAAACAGTGATGGAACAGACACTACACAATGCTTTCAAATTACAGCGCAGTCACTTTCTTGAGCAAGGCATTGAAACCCTTGCACAAAGAAAACAGCACTTATTGAATTTAAAAGCGCTGATTAATAATCATCGTGAAGCGATTATTGATGCTTTAAATCAGGATTATGGTAACCGTTCACGTCATGAAACGTTATTGGCTGAAATTATTACTGTTACTGATGACATTAATGGAAGTATCAAACACTTAAAACAGTGGACCAAAGTACAAAGCCGTCATGTCGATCATAGCCTGTACTTTGGTGCAAAGAACCGTGTAATTCCACAACCATTGGGTGTGATTGGCGTGATCGTGCCGTGGAATTTTCCGATTAATTTGATGTTTTCTCAACTCTCTGCGGTATTTGCAGCAGGTAATACAGCTATGGTCAAAATGTCTGAAAATTCAAGGCATTTGGCCCAACTATTGATTGAGCTCAGCCCTCAATATTTTAAAGCTGAGAAATTGCAAATTTTCGATGAAACCGGAGAGGTGGGAATCGCTTTTTCAAAGCTTCCGTTCGATCATTTGATCTTTACAGGTTCTGGTGCAACCGGGCGTAAAGTCATGGCTGCGGCAGCACAAAATTTGACGCCTGTGACTTTGGAATTGGGGGGGAAATCCCCTGCGGTGATTGATCCTGAGTACCCTATGGAAAAAGCGGTCGAACGGATTCTGTTTGTCAAACAGTTTAATGCGGGGCAAATCTGTACCAATGTGGATTATGTTTTTGTACATGAGACGAAGTTGCAAGCATTCATCCATACGGCAACGGCATGGGTAAAAGCGCATGTCCCAGATATTCACAGTCACGACTATACGTCTGTCATTGATGAGCGTGCTTACCAACGCTTAGTGCATACACTTGCAGATGCCGAAGCTAAGGGCGCAAGTCTGATTAATTTGAACCAACAAGAACCGGATGCTACGACGCGAAAGTTTCCACTGACTTTGGTCTTGAACAGTAATGATGGGATGGAAATTGATACCCGCGAAACTTTTGGTCCAATCTTGATGGTGAAAACCTATCAAAAGCCTGAAGAGGTGGTGGACTATATTATTCAGCGTGATCGACCATTGGCATTTTATCCATTTAGTCATAATAAAAAATTAGTTGAGTTCTATATTAGCCGAGTTATGTCGGGCGGGGTTTCGGTCAATGATGCATTATTTCATGTTGGACAACATGACTTGCCGTTTGGTGGGGTTGGTGCCAGCGGGATGGGACATTATCACGGTTATGAAGGCTTTTTGACTTTTTCAAAAATGCGCCCTGTGTTTTATCAGGCGGGTTTTTCGAGTTTGAAGTTTTTAGCTCCTCCTTATGGAAAATTTGCCAATTGGTTATTGAACCTTTTGATTCGTATTAAGTCATAAGCGAGTCAGTTTAAAACTTATACACATATTCGCTTCAATCTGAACAGTTTGAAGCTAAGAGATCGTTGTATTTAAAAACAGAAGAATAAAACTATTAAAGGAGTTAATAGGATGAATGATCAGGATTTTGACTATGACCAAATTGTGATTGGTTCGGGCTTCGGTGGATCAGTCAGTGCATTACGCTTGAGTGAAAAAGGCAATACGGTTCTGATTTTAGAAAAGGGCTTGAGACGAGGCGATCAAGATTTTCCTGAAACGAACTTAGATACTAAAAATTATCTGTGGGTACCTGAGTTGGGGTTTAAAGGTACATTACAATTCACTTTTACCAATAAAACCACAATTATTCATGGCGTTGGTGTTGGTGGAGGGTCACAAATTTATGCCAATGTGCATTTAATTCCATCAGATGAAGTATTTGAGTCTGTAGCATGGACCAAGATTCGTGCTGATTGGAAGGAAACGCTAATGCCTTTTTATGGATTGGCACAGCGCATGTTAGGTACAGCCAATAATACTTATACTAACGTGGCTGATGAGACTTTGAAGAAAATTGCAGCTGAAATGGGTTATGCACATTCATTTAAAACAGTAAATACAGGGGTGTTCTTCCCACAATCTGACGGAAAAAAGCAAAAACTGGTCAAAGACCCTTATTTCAATGGTGCAGGGCCTGACCGCCAAACTTGTAACTACTGCGGTAGTTGTATGTTGGGCTGTCGCAATAATGCGAAAAATACGCTTATGAAAAATTACCTGTATTTTGCGGAGCGTAATGGGGTTGAAATCCGGCCTAGTTCGGAAGTTCTAAAGATCATTCCTTTAAGTGAAGATGGTCGTGCAGGTTATGAAATCATCGTCAAAGAAACCTTAGGAAAACAAGTTCGTCAATATAGCTTACGCAGTCGAGGTGTGGTGCTGTCTGCGGGAGTCATGGGGACTGTACCGCTATTATTAAAAATGCGTGATCAGTATAAAACACTACCAAACATTTCACCGTTATTGGGGCAGGAAATTCGCACCAATTCAGAAACGCTGACCACAGCAAACAATACTCGTGAAAAATTGGATGATGGTGTCGCGATCAGCTCGTTCATTTCAGTAGATGCAGATACCAATATTGAAGTGACCCGTTTTCCAGAAGGTTCAGATGGCTCTTGGATTTATGTGCCTTATGTTCCGATGGTCACAGGACAAGGCTTTATGCGTATTGTGAAATTTTTACTCAATACGCTGTTGCATCCATTGAAAACTTATAAAGTTTTGCGTCCAAAAGGGAAAGCCCGAAGTTCAGTTTTACTCTTGGTCATGCAGAAGTCTGAGGCCTTTATTCACCTAGAATGGCGTAGAAAGTGGTATCGCTTGTTTAGAAATGGCATTAGTGCGGTACAAAAGCCAAACGATACGCCACTCACCGTATCTTTTCCTGCGGCTGAAAAAGCTACGAAGCTATTTTCTGAGAAGCTAGGCGGTGAACCAGGTTCAGCATTGACCGAAATTTTATTAGGGACACCGATGACAGCACATATTATGAGTGGTGTGGCGATGGGGAATGATCGTAACAATGGTGTGGTGGACTTTACAGGTCAAGTATTTGGTTATCAAAACTTAAGGGTGATAGATGGTTCAATCGTACCTGGCAACTTAGGTGTGAATCCCTCTCTGACCATTACCGCATTGTCTGAGTTTGCCATGAGTCAAATCCCTGTATTCTCCGCTGAGCGTGCAGCCTGTATTCAGCGTATCGAGTTCAGTCAGCCTTTGGATGGACAAGTATCTGCATTGACAGGCACAGGGGATTTAGCCAGTGCATTAAGCCCTATCTATGACTGATAACTAGTGGGTGTAACGTGATTTAGTCTGTACTTTGAATAAGAGAGCGCTTGCTCTCTTACAGACACTGGATAAGTTGATTCATTGTGCAACTGAGACTAGAGCATCCCAATAACATGGCTCATTTTTTCTTTTTATAAAATATAACCAGTAAAATCAAAATAATCATTAAAATCAACAGAATCATGAAGGTTTCCATGGCTTGACCTCACACAATTGGGTTTAATCTTATTTAAACACGGACCTTGAAAAATGATTCAACTTGCATGGTTTTATTTCTATATTTAGTTAGATATTTTATATATGGAATTGCATATATATGAATATACGTATATAACTGTGCTGAAAAGATAGGCAGAGTTTGTTGGCATGACGAATACATCAAAAGTTAAGATTTATCACAACCCCGACTGCGGGACATCGCGTAATACATTAGCGCTCATTCGTAATGCACAAATTGAACCTGAAATCATTGAATATTTGCTGACACCTCCATCGAAACTAGAACTCATTCAGCTCATATCAGATGCAGGTTTAGAGCTTAGAGAAGCCATTCGTCAGAATGTTGAACCTTATCGTGAGTTGAGCTTAGAGCGTGAAGATTGGACTGAGGAACAATTGTTAGATTTTATGCTTCAGTATCCGATTTTAATTAATCGTCCTTTTGTGGTGACAGAATTAGGCACCCGATTAAGTCGTCCCTCAGAAGTGGTTTTAGAAATTCTGCCCCGGCCACAAAAGGGCGCGTTTAGCAAAGAAGATGGTGAGCAAGTGATTGATCAAGATGGGCAACGTGTGAACTAGAAATTTATTTTGGATATATCAAAGAGAAATGAAAATGGATCAAGTTAGTTTTTTCAAATGCTTATCCGATGAAACACGTTCTAATATTGTGGCTTTAGTCGCGAAGAATAAAGAGTTATGTGTTTGTGACCTGACTGAAAAATTACAGCTTAGCCAGCCTAAAATTTCTCGACATTTAGCTTTATTACGTTCTTCAGGGCTATTGCAAGACAGACGTCAAGGTCAGTGGGTGTACTACAGTATCCATCCACAATTACCCATGTGGTGTCAGGAGGTTCTCAATATTTTGATTACACATCCAACGAGTCAGTTTGTAGTCATACAAGAACGAGCTACACAGAGTTGCTGTGAGTAAATATAGGTGAAGCATCGTTTAGATGTTTGATTGTTAAGAGATATAGCGCATGTATCTGATACAAAAACCATTGCGCTTATCCAACAAATTCAGAGATTAAATGAGAACATTATGGTTCAGCAAAAGTTGTCTTTTATAGATCGTAATTTGACGTTGTGGATTTTTGTCGCCATGGGGTTGGGAATTGCTATAAGTGTTTTTTTCCCGCAAGCCTCTATAGCGTTGGATAACATGCGTGTAGATTCAGTCAATATTCCTATTGCGATGGGATTGATTTTGATGATGTATCCACCGCTTGCAAAAGTGGATTATGCAGCACTCCCTGACGTCTTCAAAGACAAGAAAACACTGATACTATCGTTGGTTCAAAACTGGATTATTGCTCCCGTGTTGATGTTTGCTTTGGCTATTCTTTTTTTGCATAGCTATCCAGAATATATGACAGGTTTAATCTTGATTGGTTTAGCTCGTTGTATTGCGATGGTCTTGGTTTGGAATGGTTTGGCCTGTGGAGATAATCAGTACGTAGCCGCTTTGGTTGCATTTAACAGTATTTTCCAAATTTTGTTTTTTAGTACCTACGCATGGTTATTCTTGAGTTTTTTACCGCCTTATTTCGGCATTGCGGGACAGGTGATTCATGTTGATTTTTGGACTATTACCCATGCCGTACTGGTGTATTTGGGGATTCCATTCTTCCTCGGGTTTATTACGCGCTTGGTTTTAGTGAAAGCTAGAGGCTTGTTGTGGTATCAAACTACTTTTTTACCGAAAATTAGTCCTTTAAGTTTACTGGCCCTCTTGTTCACGATTGTAGCCATGTTTAGCCTCAAAGGGCATGATGTGGTGAGCTTACCGATGGATGTTTTACGTATTGCTATTCCCTTGACGATTTATTTCGTTGTGATGTTTTTTATCAGCTTCTTTATGAGCAAATGGATGGGGAATGATTATCCGAAAACTACAGCTATCTCATTCACTGCTGCTGGTAATAACTTTGAATTGGCTTTGGCTGTTGCAATTGCCACTTTCGGTTTAGCATCGCCTGTTGCTTTTACTACGGTGATCGGCCCCTTGGTTGAAGTTCCTGTTTTAATTGCTTTGGTTAGTGTTTCGTTGTGGTTAAGACAAAAAGTATTTTCAAACGGTGTCATGGGTTGATTCTTCTAAGACCCAAACAGGTTGTATATATAAGCCTCATTGAGAGTAAGTCTGTGGTTTAGATCTTTACGGCCTCTTTTGTAGTGTTGACTGACAACATGACATGGTTGCATTCATTAGTTGAAATACTTTCGTACGGATGTTGAAAGCTATTTATATAGAATCGTAAAAATACAGGGCATGTTTAAGCAAACATATAAAAGAGTGCAAGGCGCCTTTTATATGTTTGACTTATTAGAGTTTTTCGGTGTTTTTTGTCGCATGGACAATGAAGAAAAAATAGTCTTTTAAAATAAACAAACGCACTATCTAAAACTTTTAAGATTGTATTAATATTTACGACTTTAAAATAGTCGCTATTTATGCTGGTGAACTAGACTTGATGGGTTGATGTTTTAAATAAGAAATGTAGATTTTTCCTATTTGGCTATTCAATTAAGCATGATGAATACAATATTTTTAATTTGGTTAAAGCATGGAAAACATTGAATTTTTAAAAGCGCTCTTCTTGGGCTTCATTGAGGGACTGACTGAGTTCCTGCCTATTTCAAGTACAGGGCATTTGATTTTATTTGGGCATATCATTAACTTCCATTCCGATGATGGTCGAGTTTTTGAAGTCGTAATTCAATTGGGGGCTATTCTTGCGGTATGTTGGTTATACCGCAAGAAAATTTTAGATTTATTAAAAGGCTTCTTTAGTGGTGATCGAGAAGCGCGTCACTTTGCAACAAGTGTCATGATCGCTTTCTTCCCTGCGGTCATTATTGGTGTGTTTGCTGTTGATTTTATTAAGCAGGTTTTATTTAGCCCGATGGTGGTAGCTGTTGCTTTGATTATTGGGGGCTTGATTATTTTTTGGGTTGAATCAAAGCAATTTGAGCATAAAACTACAGAAGCCACACAGATTACTTTTAAGCAGGCACTTCTAGTGGGCTGTGCACAATGCGTTGCCATGATTCCAGGGACATCGCGTTCTGGTGCCACCATTGTCGGTGGTATGTTTGCTGGGCTCTCTAGAAAAGCAGCGACAGAGTTTTCATTCTTTTTGGCGATGCCTACGATGCTCGGTGCTGCGACATTTGACTTAGTCCGTAACGCAGATGTGCTGACTCAAGATAACATGGTCAGTATTGTGTTGGGCTTTATTGCTGCGTTTATTTCAGCATTATTTGTTGTCAAAGCACTGGTGCGGTTTGTTGAAAAACATACCTTAAGAGTCTTTGCTTGGTATAGGATCATACTGGGTATTATTATTTTAATTGTTTTGTAGAACATAGAAATACCTAAAAGAAAAGCAGCGATTTCGCTGCTTTTCTTATTAGAGTGAGATAATTTTTTACTCAATATTATTTTTGAAAATCATGGTGTCGTGTTTCTAAAATGAGTTTTGTGAGTTTTAACACGAATTTATAAAAACAATTCTTTGATTGAGCTACAGTGAAAAACTTAGTAAATAGGGCAATACTGATCAGTTAAGAATTCTCATATTAATCTTTTTTACTTTTGAGCTATGTATCTCACTGTTCCAAAGCCCAATCGGGGGAGAGATGATGTGTTATTAAGAATGTTGGTTACTGTGAAGAAAGAGAATAAAAAATAATAGGGTTTTAACGTTTGAGGGTCAGGTTTTGTTTAGAAAGCACTAACGAGTGCGATATTGTTCAAATAGCTTTAGTTCAAGTTCGAAGTTGAATACCGGGTTTGCTTAACTGGGAGGAAATCATGCTTGGGACGAAGTTTGCCAAGGAAGAAATTTTCCTTATTGAAAAGGAGTTTCCGCCATGCGTAAGGCTAATTCAGCAATGGGAAAAATGGTTCTATAAAACAAATCATGACTGAGTTATGAGCAGACATGGAGATGAGCTTTATTATCTTGGAAGCGTGCTGAAAAACTAAGGACGAGAAAGAGAGCTACTAAAATGAAGTTGCTGTATATCCGTAGCAGTGATGAGGGTATAAAAAGTTTTGTGGGATTGATTGCATTGAATCCCACAAAAGATCACATTTATTGAGTCTAAATGCATTAAAGAAATGTAAAGCAAAGCAAGCCAATTAACGCTGAAGCTGCTAGGACATACATGACTTTAAGCTCAAAATAGAACAGTCCAATCAGGGCTGCAAATGCAATTAGTGCAGCAACAACATCAAAAGAGCCGTTAAATCCTGTTGGCCAAAGTACATGATAAGCAAAAAATAGGGCAAGGTTTAGAATCACACCAACCACAGCCGCTGTAATTGCAGTTAACGGGGCTGTAAATTTAAGCTCATTATGTGTTGATTCGATAATCGGTGCCCCAGCCAAGATAAAAACAAAAGAAAAAAGGAAAGTAAACCAAGTGACAAGCGTTGCTCCAATAGCTCCTGCCAAGAATAGATGATCTGAGCCTAAGAGTGCTTGGTTAAATGCTCCCAAAAAGCCAACAAATGCGACAACCATAATTAAAGGACCCGGCGTACTTTCACCTAGTGCTAAACCATCTATCATTTGAGTCGGACTTAACCAGCTGTAATAGCTCACAGCACCCTGATAAACATAAGGCAATACGGCATAGGCACCACCAAAGGTGAGCAGGGCTGCTTTAGTAAAGAACCAAGCCATTTGGGTGTAAGTATGATCCCATCCCAACGTTAAGCTTAGGCTCAGGATTGGAATAAACCACAGTAGGCCACCAATGAGCAGAATACTGCCCAAACGTTTCCAGCTAAAGATTGCATGTTCAGGTGTAGGAGTATCATCATCAATTAAAGCACGACCATAATCTTTTTTACTTTGCTGGTGTGCGTTTCCACTAGAAAATAGGTTTGGATATTTTTTACTGGTTAGATAACCAATGATTGCGGCAGAGAGCACAATTAAAGGAAAGGGTAAGTTGAAGAAAAATATAGCAATAAATGAAAGAGCTGCAATCAGCCATAAGAATTTATTTTTAAGTGATCGGCTGCCGATTCGATGCGTCGCATGAAAAACAATAGCAACAACAGCAGGTTTAATGCCGTAAAAGAGGCCAGCAATAATGGGTACATCACCAAATTTTACATAAACCCATGAAAGACCAATTAAAATAAATAGCGATGGTAGTACAAAAAAAATCCCAGCAACTAAACCACCGACGGTTCTATGCATTAACCAACCGATATAAGTTGCTAATTGTTGTGCTTCAGGGCCTGGTAAGAGCATACAATAGTTAAGTGCATGCAAAAATCGCTTCTCTGAAATCCAACGCTTTTGTTCAACCAGTTCTTGGTGCATGACCGCGATTTGACCTGCGGGTCCCCCAAAACTAATAAACCCCAATTTAAGCCAAAACAGAAAGGCTTGCCAAAATGAAACAGTTTGGATGTCTGTTTCTGGGGAGGGAATCTGTTCGTGTTGCATGATTATTCTCTGGATAGGTTGGCGTATAAGCCATCAAATATATGATTAGATAATTCAAATAGTTGGTCATCATTGTTTATTTGGCTTCGAAGACCTTGCATGACTTTTTCAATCCCTATTGCTTCAGGCGGTTCAATCCCACCCACATCAAGGTAATGCACAATTTCAGCAATTTTTTGGAGTGCTGGTGTTTCTAAATTAAAACTATGTAAAAGCACTTCAAAGGTGACCCAGTGATTGATGTGGCTGAATCTTGCGCCATCAAAATCGAATCCTAATGCGTGTTCTGGGCAGTCAGTTGGATGCTCTAACCAAATAAATGTAGGTGTGGCGTCAATAAAAGTCTTAATTAGCCATGCAGAGGCTAAGCGATCAATCCAAGGTCTTTGTCGGGTTGCCCAACATTGATTCTGATAGTTCGCTTTGTTTAAGACTTGAATGTAGGCTTGTCTTGCTTTGGGTTCATTCACTTCGCCTAGACGTGCAATTGCGAGTTCCAATAATGAAAGTTCATTGAGGACATGTGCTTGAGTCTCATCTGGATAATAGTCAATATCTACAAGTGCATTGATCCCTTTTCTGAGTTTGCGAACTTGCTTGAGTAACTCTTTCTTTTCATCTTGAGTTAAGCGATCTTTTAACTCTATTAATTGTTTATAAAGAGCATCATATTCTTCTTTTCGACTGAAAATAGTCACAATATCCAAATTTGCAACCGACTCAGCGTTAAATACATAGGCCGTTCCTTGCTCTGAAACAACATCATGAACGATAGGATCAAATTTGTCGCTATGAGCCATAGGGAGGATATAGACGCCATCTCTAAGGGTTGCGGCCCCACTTGCCTTCAGCGATCGCCATACTCTCATGCGTGTGGTTGTGTTCTGTGTGGGAAGTGAGGATATGAGTAAGGATATTTTCATGTTATATACTCAACATATTTTGTTAAGTATATTATATTTTTTGATTGTTTAGATCATAATTTCTGCAAAGAATATCTATAAAACGAATATAGCCTTGTTTTGTTGCACAAATATTTACAAGCCACTGGTGGAGCTAACATATTCAAATTTAACTGACAAAATGGGATTTATTTCAGGTAAATGAGAGATAGCAACACAGAGCTTGTAATGGCTGATGAAGTTTTGATGCTTATAGACGATCGGTTTACAATTCAAGGTTTGATTCATTTCATTTGGTTGTTTAAACCTAAATGGTGATGTAAACGATCAGCTATCATTCAAGTTTTTCATGCTAATTGCATGATCACATTTGAGTTGTTCATTTTATTATTCAGTAAATTTTCATATTATTCTAAGACAGCACCTTCTTTTTTGATGAAATTAATAGACTAAATTTTAAAGGCTATACGCCATAGGATTTCTCTACGTGATTGAGCACTATGTTTTTATTGGAATAGGAGGCTGTAAGAGCATATCTTCAAGTACTTGAGTGTTACTTATCTTATCAGTTTGATATTCTTTAAATTTTTAATCTAAACTTTTGTTATAAATAATAAAAACTGCAAGTGAATAGTGAAATGAAGGGAAATGTTTTCCCTTCATCTTAGCAATATTTATTGTTCAACTGTTTCAAGCAAAGGGACTGCATCTAACTTTGGCATTGTGCGCTGCCAAGCTGAACCATAACGGGTATATTGAGAGGGAACCGTAATTGCAGTTTTTAGATCGTCTGCGGCCGTGCGTGCCCAGAACGGGTCTTTTAACATCTCACGACCAACCAGAACAATATCAGCACGACCATTTTGTAGAATCTCTTCAGCCTGACGCCCTGTTTCAATCAAACCCACAGCACCCGTCATGATCTTAAGTTCTTTACGCAATAATTCAGCCGCAGGCACTTGATAATTCGGGTAAGTATTGACTGGAACCATCGCAATACCACCTGATGAACAATCAATTAAATCAATATCTTGTTCCTTCATCCATTGCGCATAGATCAGAAAATCTTGAGGTGTATTGCCACCGTCAACATAATCGGTTGAAGAAATTCGTAAGAATAACGGGCCATCCCATTCACTACGAACCGCATCAATTACTTCTCGAACGATACGATAGCGGTTTTCATGACTACCACTGTAAAGATCAGTACGTTTATTCGCAAGTGGCGATAAAAATTCATTGAGTAAATAACCATGTGCGCAGTGAATTTCAATTACATCAAAGCCAGCTTTTTTTGCTCTCGCTGCACCTAAACGAAAGGCTTCAACCACTTCTTTGATTTGTTCAATACTCATCTCATGTGGAACACGCGATTCAGCAGTAAACGGAATTGCAGAAGGGGCAATTGAGGGTAAATCAATCCCCAGTTGGCGACCTGCATGACCGAGTTGCGCACCTGCTTTAGCACCAAAGCGGTGAATCACATCGACTACCCGAGCCAAACTTTCAATATGACTATCCTTCCAGATTCCTAAGTCGCCAGGGCCGATCGGGCCATTGGGTAGTACAGAAGCAGTCTCTAGCATGATGAGCCCCGCGCCACCTAAAGCACGTGCGCCATAATGCACGATATGAAAATCAGTGCTATGCCCATCAGCTGTAGCAGAGTGCATACACATTGGAGACATGGCAATACGGTTTTTAAATTCAGTATTTCGGATGGTAATTGGTTGGAATAACAGTGCGGACATCGTCCTCTCCAAGAATCAGTTTTACTTTGATGAGGTGATGATACATACTGTTTTTTAGTGTTTATACGCTAAAAAAATTCCTATACTTACCAAAAGGTAACTGTAAGCTGCTATGAAAAAACTGCGTAATTATGATTCTGCTCCGGGCTGTTCGATGGAAGCAGCACTGCATATTCTGGGTGGAAAGTGGAAGGGCGTAATTTTATTTCATCTGTTTAAGGATGGAACTTTACGCTTTAGCGAGTTGCAGCGTCATTTGGTGAGTATAAATCAGCGCTTACTGACCAAACAATTACGTGAACTTGAAGAAGATGGACTAGTGATCCGCCACGTTTATCCTGTTGTTCCTCCAAAAGTTGAATATTCATTAAGTGATGAAGGGAAGGAATTACAGCATTTAATTATGGAACTGAGCCTTTGGGGCAGAAAATGGTTAGAAAGGCGAGGGATGAAAACAGCGATTGATGAAGATTTAGATGCGCTAAAAGAGATGTTTGCCAAAACTGAAATTTTGGATGGATTGGGTGAGTAAACACAGGCTTTGATGATGGTTTGAACAAGCATATTTGAGTCAACACAGCTCAATACTCAATCCCTAGTTTTTTTAATTTTGAAATCAGTGTGGTGGGATTAATGCCTAAGCGTTTAGCTGCACCCTCATCACCAAAAATTTTACCTTCACATTGTTTGATTGCCAGTTGGAGGTTTGTCATTTCTAACTGTTTAAGCTGTTGTATTGTCAGGACTTGTTCGATTGCTGCGGCTTGATTGTGCTGTACGGTCTGAGATGGCTCTTGTTCAAGCAGATATTGAAAAGAAACAGCCCCGTGTTTGGCAGTGATTAATGCACGTTCTAATACATTCTGTAATTCACGAATATTACCCGGCCAGTCATAGCGTTGTAGTTCGAGGATATGTTTTTGTGAAAAAGGTAAATAAGGCACTTTACGATTTTCACTGATCAATTTCGTAAAGTGCGAGACCAGTAAAGGAATGTCCTGTTTACGTTCGCGTAATGCAGGAGAATGAATTGGGAATACATTCAGACGGAAATATAAATCTTCACGGAAGTTTTTAAGCTTCACTTCTTCTTTTAATTTTCGATTGGTGGCGGCAATAATTCTGACATCAACGTGCCGTGTCTTCTCTTCGCCAATTCTTTCAAAAGTCCCTTCCTGCAAGACTCGGAGTAATTTGCTTTGTAATTCAAGTGGGATTTCACCAATCTCATCTAAAAATAAAGTTCCTTGATCGGCGAGTTCAAAGCGTCCAGCTCGATCACGAACTGCGCCTGTAAAAGCCCCTTTTACATGTCCGAAAAATTCACTTTCAAATAATTCAGAAGGGATCGCCGCACAGTTCACACGAATGAGTGGGTGCTGTTTACGGTGGCTGGACTGATGGATAGCGCGTGCAATGAGTTCTTTCCCTGTTCCTGATTCTCCGTAAATCATGACATTGGCATCAGTAGGTGCGACCACTTTTATTTTTTCAATAATTTGTAGAATAGCAGGGCTATTGCCTACAATTTCATGATATTGATTTTCTTGTAAAATTTCTTCTTGTAGATATTCATTTTGTTGTTCTAGGCGGCTTTTTAAATCTTGTAACTCCTCTAGCGCATGGGTGAGCTGTTTTTCAGTATTTAAACGATCGCTAATATCTCGGAAAACCACCACAGCACCAATGATTTCACTGTCACGGATAATCGGTGTACTGGTAAATTCGACTGGAAAATAGCTACCATCACGTCGCCAGAAAACCTCTTGAATGCCTTCATGAACAATACCATCATGCACCGCAGCATAAATTGGACAATCTTCAACAGGGTAGTGTGTTCCATTTTCATGGGTATGATGATGAACTTTATGAATATTTTTACCAAGAACATCTTCGGGTTGTAAGCCAAGCATTTTTGCACCAACAGGATTAATAAAGGTACATAGTCCTTGCTTGTTAATACTGTAAATACCATCACCAACGGAACTGAGTAATAAATGTTTGCCTGTATCTGAGTCAATAAACAGCTCTTGTAAGGCTTGCCATTCTTTTAGCCCTGCACGAATGACCTTGTCCGCATTTTTGTTAAATTGGCGTAATTCTAGATCTTTGACATCGACCAATGACCAAATGAGTAGATTTTTATTTTTATAAGGCAGACGAATGGCGGTGACATCGAGTTGTATTTTTCATGTTCTTTATCAAAAGCATATAGCTCATTGTTCCAAGCATAACCCTTACTGAGCGCTTCATCTGTAAATGCCATCAGATGTGGCAATTGATTGATGTGTCCAAAAACAGAAGTAACTGTTTTCGCAATCAATTCATGTCGTTCATAGCGTAATAATTGAGACGCGCTAATATTCAGATCAATAAAGCGATTTTGATGTGGGTCGATCACGATTAATGCTTGAGATGTATGCTCAAAAGCAAGCGGACGAATCGAATCTTCAGAAGACGCCCAATCAGAAATAAAGTCGATATTATTCATGCTATGAAAAATCATAATCTTAACTATGAAATTTCATAATACTACGAAAAACCGTAGTTGTTCAACACATTCTTATTTTTATAAAACCACTGAAAATAAATAATAAAATCATATTATTCAATAATATAAAAATTTAAAAACAGCATTTTAATCATGTTGGCATGGCTCTCGCAATAACACAGATAGACCAAAACAGTTGGTTGAATTGAAACCGTAGATATGAGGAACGGCTATGCCTAAAGTAGATATTGAACAATACAAAGATGGTGATTTTCTTGTCGATTATGAAGAAAAGGTATTTGAGGATGTAAAAGCTCAGCCGGGTGAAAAAGCATTGGTGACGTTTCATACCGTTGCCTTCGAAGGCTCTATTGGTTTGGTCAATGTCTTACAAGCAAAACGATTATTACGCAAAGGCTTTGAAACCAAGATTTTGCTGTACGGTCCGGGTGTGCAGTTGGGGGTACAACGTGGATTTCCAACATTGGGTGCAGAAGCATTTCCGGGACATTTGGCGGTCAATAATCAATTAAAAGCATTTATGGCAGAAGGCGGTGAAGTTTATGCCTGTCGTTTCGCCTTGCAAGCACTTTATGGACAAACTGAAAAAGCTTTAATGGAGGGAATTCGTCCGATTAATCCTCTCGATGTGATGGATCTCAAACTTTTGATGCGCCGTGACAATGCATTAATTATTGATACGTGGACTGTTTAAGTATTTAAGAAAAAAAGGGGAATAAGTCATGAGCCAAATCATTAAAGCGGCGGCAGTTCAATGTAGCCCTGTGTTGTATAGCCAAGCGGGTACGGTCAAGAAAATCTGTGACACGATTTTGGAGTTGGGGCAGCAAGGTGTGCAATTTGCCGTATTTCCTGAAACTGTTGTGCCTTATTACCCTTATTTTTCTTTTGTGCAACCACCGTTTGCCATGGGTAAAGAACATTTAAAACTATTGCATGAATCAGTTGTCGTGCCATCGGCAGCAACAGCTTTGATTGGACAGGCATGCAAAGAAGCGAACATGGTGGTTTCTATTGGTATTAATGAGCGTGCAGGCGGCACGATTTATAACGCTCAATTGTTGTTTGATGCGGATGGTTCGATTATTCAGCATCGCCGTAAAATTACCCCAACGTATCATGAACGTATGGTGTGGGGACAAGGCGATGGCAGTGGTTTACGTGCGATTGACTCTGCTGTGGGACGTATTGGGTCGCTGGCATGTTGGGAGCATTATAACCCTTTGGCTCGGTTTGCTTTGATGGCGGATGGTGAGCAAATTCATGCGGCGATGTTTCCGGGATCACTCGTGGGGCAGATTTTTGCAGATCAGATCAGTGCCACCATTCAGCACCATGCTTTAGAGTCGGGCTGTTTTGTGGTGAATGCCACAGCATGGCTTTACCCAGAGCAACAACAACAAATTATGCAAGATACAGGCTGTGAACTGGGTCCAATTTCGGGGGGATGTTTTACGGCCATCGTTTCTCCAGAAGGCAAATTTTTATCGGAACCAATCACACAAGGCGAAGGCTATGTGATTGCCGATTTAGACTTTTCCTTAATCGAAAAACGTAAACGAATGATGGATTCTGTTGGGCATTATAGCCGTCCAGAATTACTCAGTTTGTTGATTGATCGTCGTCCTACCTCAGTTTTGCATGAGTTAAAACTAGAGAATCCATCGAATAACAGCATCGAAAAAGTCTCTGAATTTGCCGAAGTACAAGCATAGACACCCCGTTTAAAAAAATAACAGGAGAAGATCATGTCTGCGATTGAATTACTCAGTGATTTGCAATGTAACGGGTTGAAATGGGAAGGTGAGGTTGGACTTTCTCGCAAAGGTGGTGCAGGTCCAAGCGATCATAAAGCCATGACCTTGGGTGGTCAGACGCTCATGATTCCAGTGCTAAACCTTGCTTCACAGGATTCTCCTTATACGGGTAAAAAAGATGCTGCAACAGGTGAGGTGATTGTGTTTAAAAACCGCATACCTGTTGCAACGCTCACTTCGCCGACGCGACCACGATTCTATGGGTTAAGTACAGCAGAGGGTATTCCGTATGAACAGATTGCCACATTGCATAGTCATGATGTTCTAGCAACAACGGTGTTGCAGCATTGTATTCGCATGAATGATAAAGCAATGGCATGTCAGTTTTGTTCGATTGATCAGTCTTTAAAAGATGGGCGCGCCATTATACGTAAGCGTCCAGATCAATTGGCTGAAGTGGCGAAGGCAGCTGTAGAACTGGATGGGGTGACTCAGATGGTGCTGACCACAGGAACACCGAATACGCCTGATCGTGGTGCAGCCATTTTATACGACTCAGTTGTTGCGATTAAGGCACAAGTCGATTTACCGATTCAAGTGCAGTGTGAACCACCTGATGATTTCGCTTGGTTTCAAAAATTAAAAGACGCTGGTGCTGTATCCATCGGGATGCATTTAGAAGCCGTAAGCGATCGAGTGCGCAAGCAAATTATGCCGGGTAAAGCAGAAGTATCCCTTGCGTTCTATTTTTCTGCTTTTGAAGCAGCAGTCAAAGTCTTTGGACGTGGGCAAGTCAGTACTTATATCTTGGCTGGTTTGGGCGATACCGAACAAGAAATTATCAACATGACCGAACGTCTAGCAAAAATAGGGGTTTATCCCTTTGTAGTTCCTTTTGTGCCGATACAGGGGACGGCTTTAGAGCATCACCCCAAACCTGATTCAGCATTTATGCAAATGCTTTATCCCCAAATTGGCACACAGCTTCGGCAGTATGGTTTGAATTCACAGGACACACAGGCAGGTTGTGCAAAATGTGGGGCTTGTTCTTCCCTCAGAGCTTATGAATAAGGAGTTGATGATGAAATTATCTAACTATGCATGGTTGATTGAGCTCAATGAAGAGCTGAAACAATTTGTCACGGATGACATCATTATCAAAGTTGTAGCAGAAGATTGGGAGCGTCGCCAATATTATCAATTACGTGAAGCAACCTTTCGTGATGAGCAGAAAATTTTAAAAGAAGATCGTGATGAACACGATTTCAAAGCTCTAGCGATTGTGGCGATTGGACAAATATTTGGGGAACATGATCGTGTCATTGGTGCGGTTCGTATTTTCCCCGAAGCTGAACAGACATGGTGGGGCGGGCGTTTGTGTGTTGATCCTATCTACCGTCATCAACATGCAATTGGTAAAGCGTTGATTAATGCAGCCGTATCCACTGCCAAAAATTTAGGCTGCACCACATTCCTTGCAACGGTTCAGCAACAGAATGAACGCTATTTTCAAAAGTTGTGTTGGGACACTGTACATGAGCTGAATGTTGCAAATCTTCCGCATGTGCTCATGCAGGCACAAGTCGAAAATTACCCATTACAACATGTGGTGATGCAAGCTTATAGCTATAGAGAGGTCTGCTGATGAGACTTTCAGAGCTACTCCCACAACTGCAAATCACGCCAGCGATGCAGTCTAAGCAAAATATTCATGCGATTAAATCGCAGTTGAATCTGAACATTCAAACCCTACAAGATTTATATGCATTGCCTGCGGATGATGCTGCTGCGATGCCATTCGGTGAACAATATTTATTACATGCTTGTGAAGGAATGCTACCAAGTTTTGTGGCTAATCACCCTTATTTTGCAGGATGGTCTGCGGTGATGGCGAATGTGAGTGATATTGCTGCAATGGGGGGGCGAGCTTTAACGGTGGTGAATAGTTATTGGCATACCGATACACAACGTGGTCAACAGTTATTTGCTGGCATACAAGCAGCTTGTGATGCCTATGGCGTAAAGCTTGTGGGTGGACACACCAATATTCATACAGATTTTCAACCTACGCTCTCCGTTGCGATACAAGGATTGGCTAATCATTTGCTCTCGGTCTTTCATGTTCAAGCGGGGCAGAAAATCTTAATTGCACTGAATATGCAGGGCAAATTCCATGAGCAAACCACTTATTGGAAATGTTTTGAACATGTTCCTGCTGTGGTTTTAAGAACTCAGTTGGAAGTATTGCCCGAAATTGCAGAACAGCATCTCGCGTATGCAGCGCGTGACATTAGTAATGCAGGAATCTTAGGTAGTTTGTTAATGCTCCTTGAGGCAACGGGATCAGGAGCGAATCTTTGGCTAGATAAGATTCCGAAGCCACAACATACCGATTGGCTGAAATGGCTTCAAATTTTCCCAAGTTATGGCTTTTTACTGACGGCTGATAGCGAAGAATGTGAGGACATCATTGAATTATTTGCTTCACAAGATATTGATTGTGCAGTGATTGGTGAGGTCACAGATTCTGGCAAGGTACAGATTCAGCAGCAGACTGAACAACAGACTTTTTGGGATTTTCAACAACAGGCTTTTACTGGGCTGAATTATCAAAAAGTCCTCGCGCAAGCTCCGTTTTCCCATCTTTCCCGACATGCACAGCAACAGGAGCCAACATTATGCCAAGTGTAAATTTTACCGTGAAATGGCCAAATGGCGAGGTCAATCAATATTACTCACCCTCTAGCATTATTTACGACTATTTACGGGTTGGGCAGGTGTACAGCTTAACGGACTTTGTGACGCAAGTGGAAAACGGTCTTGAACAGGCTTCTGAACGAGTCCGACTGCGTTACGGTTTTGCTTGTAGTGCTGCGATGGACAATCTCGCCAGTATTAAACGGCACATTAATATTTTGAGCATTCAAGCCCAAGATCAAATCGAAATTATTGACATGACAAACGAATAAGATAGGTGATGACCATGATGCTAGTTGAACAAGCAAAACTTAAATCTGAATATCCAGTGGTGATTATTGGTGGTGGGCAGGCAGGGCTTTGTGTCAGCCACTATTTAAAAAAAGCCAATATTGAACATGTGATTTTAGAAAAAGAACCCGAGTTAACCCATGCGTGGCGACGTAAACGCTGGGATAATTTTACCTTGGTCACACCTAACTGGCAGTGTTTGTTACCAGAGCATCCGTATATGGGCCATCAGCCTGATGGATTTATGAAAAAAAATGAGATTGTTGAATATTTGGATCAGTTTATTGAAAAGCTCAATCCTCCTGCAATCTTAGGTGTTGCAGTTCAGCATGTTGAAAAAGTTGCAGACCAGTCTTTTGTGATTGAGACAGATCGGGGGACGACAACTGCGAAGCAGTTAGTGGTTGCCGCAGGAGGCTATCACACGCCAATTTATCCAAAGCTGTCATCTACTTTGCCTGAAAATGTCACGGTGATTCACTCTGAACAGTATTTTAATGCTGAGCAATTACCCGCAGGTAATGTTTTGGTGGTTGGCTCAGGGCAGTCAGGTGCGCAAATTGCTGAAGATTTACATCTTGCTGGCAAAAAAGTGTATTTATCTACAGGAGATGCACCACGTTGTGCGCGCTTCTATCGGGGTAAAGATGTGGTGAAGTGGCTTTTTGAAATGGGTTATTACGAGACTACAGTCAAAGACCATCGTTATAGTGAGGAAGTTCGGAACAGTACCAATCACTATGTAACTGGACGTGATGGAGGTCGTGATATTGATCTACGTCAATTTGCATTAGAAGGGATGCAATTATTAGGGCGTTTTGAAGACTACAAAGATGGACAATTGGTGTTTCGTCCCGATTTAATGCAAAACTTGGATATGGCAGATGCAACCTATAACCGTATTAATGCAGGGATTGATGCTTATCTTGCTGAAAATGGCATTGAGACAGATGAACCAGCTTCAGTTTATGAGCCTGTATGGACAGCTCAAGCTGAAATTACGGAAATTGATTTGGTTGCGGAAAATATTACTTCCATCATTTGGTGTATTGGGTTTCGACCTGACTATTCATGGATTGATTTAGATTTATTTGAAACAAATGGCTATCCAAAACATGACCGAGGAATCACGCTTGACCCTGATGTCACATTTATTGGTTTGCCTTGGTTACATACTTGGGGATCAGGTCGCTTTTTAGACATTGCCAAAGATGCTGAGTTTGTTGCGGCGCATATTAAACAGCAGCTCGACACGCCAAATTCAAGATTTAGCCCAGTAATTGCTGATGCTGTTGAAGTCTAAAAAAGCATGGTATCTGATCTATTTTGGCAACGATAAAGCGTTGCCAAAATGTCCGCTTTCATTTTATTTATTTGAGATCAGGCAGTGAATAAAATTGTTCACGGAATCTTTTACTTTTTAAATTCGCGATTTCAGCAATGGGTAATAATTCCTTGAATTAGAAATATTTTGTATGTAGTGTTGATATTTTTTGATAATTGAAGCTAATTTATTTTAAATATAAAGTATTCCTATCAAATATAACGGGCTAATCGCCAACCTACTTTGAAGGAAATGAGATGAAATCAATGATAAAAGCTGCGATTGCGACCACGATTTTGGGTGTGGCTACAATCAGTTCTACATTTGCTGCGGAAACTCAAAAACCAACGGTGGTACTGGTTCATGGTGCATTTTCTGATGGTTCGGCATGGAGCAAAGTCATTCCTTTATTACAAGACAAAGGTGTAAATGTCGTTGCTGTACAAAATCCATTGAGTTCATTATCTGATGATGTGAAGGCGACACAACGCGTTTTAGATATGCAGAAAGGTCCTGTGGTTCTCGTTGGACATTCTTGGGGTGGTGTTCCTGTGACTCAAATTGGTCAAAAGGACAAAGTAAAAGCATTGGTTTATGTTGCTGCATTTGCTCCATCTGAAGGACAATCCGTGGTTGATGTTTCGAAAGATTATCCGACACCATCTGGTTTTAGTCATCTTGTCGCAGATAAAGATGGATTTGTAACATTAAGCTTAGAAGGTGTTCAGAAGCATCTTGCACCAGATGTTGCTGCAAAACAAACGCGCTTAATGTTCGCTACACAAACGCCAACGAACAGTCATAATTTTGAAGAAAAGGTGACTGTCGCGGCATGGAAGACGAAACCTTCATGGTATGTCGTGAGTCAGCAAGACTATATGCTTCAACCTGCTGCACAGGTAGCAATGGCAAAAAAAATCTCAGCGCATGTTACAACGCTGCAAGCAGGGCATACGCCACAGATTTCTCAACCCAAAGCAGTCGCTAAAGTGATTCTTGAAGCTGTGAATGCGGTATCGAAATAGTAGCGTTAAATTGCCCTAGATTACTAGATTATAAGTGAGGCGGTCCTACATCTGTGTATGGGTGATTCTTGTACAGATGTGGGGCCAAACACTAAAGATAGAGAATTTTACTTTATTATTTATAGGTTTGGATTAGTTTTTAATCATTGATTATTACGTTGAATGAGTTTGATCAATTCCCTAGCAACTGCTTTACTTGAATTGGGATTTTGCCCTGTTATAAAACGATTATCTACAACAACAAAAGATTGAAATGGTAACAACGCCTTTTTATAGTTTGCACCTTGAGAAATCAGTTCATTTTGTAAGAAAAAAGGCACTTGCTCCTCAATCCCTGATAATTTTTCCTCAGTGTTAGAAAATCCTGTAACATGACGATCAGCAATTAGTGCCTTTCCATTCAAATCTTGTAAGTTTAGTAGTCCTGCTGCTCCATGGCATACAGATGAAATTATACCGCCGTGATTATAAATTTCTTCTGCAATATTTTTGAGTGTCACGTTATTGCGAAAGTCCCACATTGTTCCATGCCCACCTGTAAAATAAATAGCCTTATATTCTAATGGGTTAATATCTTCGGGTTGGCGTGTGTGATTGAGAAGGTATATGAACTCTGGATCATTTAAATAGGCTTTGGCAGCGCGATCCATATATAACCATCCAAGGCTACGCTCATCTAATGGGACTTTCCCACCTTTAGGACTGACAAAATCTAATTCAAAACCAGCAGTGTCAATAATATCTATAAAATGCGTGAGTTCCGTAAGCCATAATCCAGTGGAGTCGGCTCGATGTGGATACTGAGCATGATTGGTCAGAATCACTAAAATTTTTGTAGGAACAATAGAGGCTTTAGCGTTGTTTGATTGTTCGGCAGAAAATGCTGGATTAAAGCTCAAGAATGCTCCTAGGAATATACATATTCTCAAAAAGATAGACATATTTATTCACCTTGATTTAATTTTTTACAGTTTCCAAAGCTTTGGGGTTTGTGAAACGAATTTTTGAAGATGATTTTTGAGTGAGCGTACCAAAATCCATATCTAATAAGTGTCGGGCTGAGTCTGGTAAGGCCAATCCCTTTTGATAAGCAACTTTTGCTTCAGGTGTAAGATAAAGTTGAGAGAGCTTTTCATAACTACTGAATCCTAATGGAAAGTGATAATCAAAGTTTAAAGATGTTTCAA